>JABJCS010000514.1 GCA_018665505.1 Alphaproteobacteria bacterium | reverse complement strand
CGTGTCAGCAATCCAGGATGTTACGCCATCGCGGCCATTGGGTTGATGCACCCGTTGGTCGAACGGGGCATCTTACCGGCGGATTTTCCGGTGACTATCAACGCTATTTCGGGATATTCAGGTGGCGGGAAATCGATGATCGCCGAGTTCGAAAATCCGAATGAGGAGACCTATACTGAAGTGCCGTTTCGTGTCTACGGCATGAAACTTGAGCACAAGCATGTGCCGGAGATCGAGAAATGGTCCGGTCTCTCGCAACGTCCTCTCTTCGTACCCAGCGTTGGGCGGTATTATAAAGGGATGATCGTGCAGGTTCCGCTACAACTACGGGCTCTTCCGGGGCAACCGAGCCCGGCGGCTATTCAGGGTGCTCTTGCTGACCACTACGATGGGTGCCGTTTCGTGACGGTGGCGGGTCTGCAGCAAACCGATACCATCGGCTTGCTGATGCCCGAAGATCAGAATGATACCAACGAGTTGCGACTGCATGTGTTCGGAAATGAAGCGCGCGGCCAAGCCGTGTTGATGGGATTGCTCGATAATCTAGGCAAGGGCGCTTCCGGTCAGGCCGTCCAGAATTTAAACATCATGCTGGGCCTATCCGAAGCGGCGGGCCTTGAATGAGCCGATAGATCTTGGGTCAACTGGCCATGATGGCGGCGAGATGGTCTTGAAGTCGAGGAACCATCTCGCCACCTCATAAAGAGGCTGGAGGCGCGGCGGTTCCGTCTCGTATTCCCATCGGATCAAACATCAAACTGCGAGGACACCATGTCGAGGCTCGATTCAGCAATTGCGCGTCTAATGGCGCAGCGGGTCTGTCTCGGATTCGCGGCAGCCGAACTGCTGGGGCGTCCAGGCTGCGTGCTTGAACTAGGTTTGGGAAACGGACGGACCTACGATCATATCCGTAGTTTGATGCCGGAGCGGCGAATTTACGTATTTGATCGGCGGATCGCAGCGCATGAGGACACCATTCCGCCACAAGAATTCACCTACCTTGGCGAGATGTCGGAATCGCTGCCGCGCGCGGCACGTGACTTGGGTGCTGCCGCAGTATTAGTGCATGCGGATATCGGCGGGGGCAATCAGGAACAGTCCAACAAGAACGCGGCCTTGATCGGGCCGCTCTTGACGCCCCTGCTTCTGCCGGGCGGCTTGGTGGCCGTTGATCAAGAATTGAATTGCCCCGAATTACAGCCGGTCAAGCCGCCGGAAGAAGTTCCGGACCGACGGTATTTCATATATCGTCGCATCTAACTCACGGAAGGGATGTTAAGAATATATGGAAAATGAAACGCGTCCGGGGTTTGAAGGCGGACTAATTCTACCCTTTAAAGGAATCTGGCCGAAGATCGGGGAGGATGTCTTTATCGCCCCCACGGCGACAGTAATCGGTGATGTTGAAATTGCCGATGAGGCTGTGATTATGTTCGGTTGCACGGTTCGCGGCGATACGAATTGGATCAAAATTGGTAAGCATTCGAACTTGCAGGATCACGTGGTGATTCATGTGAACGCGGGCAAAGAGCCGACCAGTATTGGCGAACGCGTCTCGGTCGGACATTCTGTATTGCTTCATGCGTGCGAGCTTCAAGATGGTTGCTTGATCGGAATGCGGGCCAGTGTAATGGATGGCGCGGTGATCGAAAGTGGATCGTTGGTGGCGGGCGGCGCTGTTGTGGTGCCCCGTACGGTTGTGAAAAGCGGTGAGTTATGGGGCGGCGCGCCAGCTCGTTTCATGCGGCCACTGAAGGATCAGGAGAAAGAGTATTTGGAACGCGTACCGGACCAATACTATCGTTTGGGGGTGCAATACCGAAGCGAGGGGATTGGATGTCCTGATGGGGCCGGAAATTGAGTACGCAAAATAGGGCTTATATGTGCACTCATGTGACAACCATCACAGTCCATTTATCTTTTCACTGGTTACTTGTGGTTAACTAACTGTTGTTATGACTAACTGGGACTACCAAGGTATGCGGAGGCAAGGGAAACTTTAATGCCGATAGTAAAGAAAGCGTTCGAGCACGTAGCGATGGTCTTGTGCGACCCTAGGCACGATCATCGGCGGACGCTTCGTACGGCTTTGGTTGCCGAAGGCTTCCGTAGCATCAAGGATATCAGCGAACTGGAGGTAATGCGGGATATTACGGAGAAAACCGTGCCCGACCTCATCGTTATCGATCTCGACTTGCCGGACGGCAGTACCAGCGAATTCATTAATGACGTCCGCAGCGGTAATCTCGGTATGAATCCATTTATACCGATCATCGCCGTTACTTGGGATGCGAATATGGAGAGCGTCAAGCCAGCGGTCGACGCTGGTGTCGACGACTTATTGGCCGCACCGCTATCGGTTAAGGCGTTATTGGGCCGAATTGAAGGGCTCGTGAAGAATCGCAAACCCTTCGTAGTAACCAGCGATTATATCGGGCCGGATCGGCGTCGTGGCGGCCGGCACGAAGCGTCTTCGGAAATACCGCTTTTTCATGTGCCCAATACGCTACGGGATAAAGCGGCGGGCCGACGAGTCGATATGACCGAGCTCCAAACCGCGATCAATTCCGTCATGTTCGAGATCAACGAACAGCGCTTGGTTCGCAATTCCTACCAAATCAGCTTTCTCGTCAATCTCATTGTAAAGGCAATTAAGGAGGGAGCGGTCAATCGTGAGGTTGAGGAACATATCCGCAGATTGGCCGAGATCGCGAATGAATGCGGTTTGCGTTTGAAAGATTCCAGTTTCGAGCATGTTGGCGAACTCTGTCATACGTTGATCGAAGTGACGACGAGCATTTCTCACGATCCTCAATCGCCGAATTCCCGTGACGTTCAGTTGCTGCCGAAGCTTTCTCAAGCGATCCTGGCCGGCTTCAATCCGGCGCGCGATGAAAGTGTGATGGCCGGTGAAATTTCCGAGATGGTGGGCAAATTTGCCGAACGCGCCAATGCCGATGCGCTACGCCGGGCGGCAGAGCGGAGTCAATCGATGATCGACGCCCAGCGGGCGGAAGAGGAGCAATCGAAGGAACGCGAGGCGGAAGACCGCCGGAAGGCGGCCTTGCAAGAGAAGATGGATCAACGTCGTGCCCGCGAAGACGCAGCCGTGGCCAAAGCCAAGGAGAAGGCCGCGGCCGAAAGAATGGCGCGGCAAGAAGCACTTCCCGTCGATGTGAAGGTCAGCAACCAGCCGAAAGATATGCAGGAATGGCAAGAACGCCGCGCCCGCGCTCGGAAACGCGATATTCGGTCTAGTAGCAATAAGTAACACCGCAGGCTCTGGATACCTCGGCGACAAAACATATCTCTGGTAAAGGCCGTCCTCGGGGCGGCCTTTCTTTATTTCGACGCGAGGAGCACCGAATGTCAGATCTGCACAAAGACATGATCGTTATCGACGGTCTGGTAATTTCCAATTGGAGCCGAAGCGTGTTCGAGGACATGCATCGCGGCGGCCTTACGGCAGCGAATTGCACGGTCTGTGTTTGGGATAATTTTCAGGAGACGATGCGCAATGTTTCGCGGTTCAAGGGCTGGATCGAGGAGAATTCCGATATTCTCACCCAGGTCTATACCAGCGCCGACATCGAACGCGCGAAGGCCGAGGGGAAAGTCGGAATTATACTCGGTTGGCAAAACACTTCCGGTATTGAAGACCAAATTGGCTACCTGCGTCTGTTCAAGGAACTGGGCGTCGGTGTCATTCAACTGACCTACAATACGCATAACTGGGTTGGCAGTGGTTGCTGGGAGAGCAGCGACAGCGGCCTCTCTGATTTCGGGCGTGAAGTCGTGGACGAGATGAACCATGTCGGAATCGTCGTCGACTTGAGCCATGTCGGCAACAAGACCAGCGAGGACGCTATTCTTCATTCGAAGAAGCCGGTCGCCTTCAGTCATTGCTGCCCGACGGCTTTGAAGGATTACCCGCGCAACAAACCGGACGAGCTTCTCAAGTTGATTGTTGATCGTGGCGGCTTTGTCGGATTTGCCTCATATCCGCCATTTCTGCCGAAAGGGCCCGACACAACCGTGGAAGATTGCGTCGAGGGCATCGAGTACATGGTGAATTTGGTCGGCGAAGACAGTGTCGGGATCGGCAATGATTTCACGCAAGATCAGGACGCCGCCTTTTTCGACTATCTTTCACACGACAAAGGCTATGCCCGCCGCTTGGTCCCGAAACGGCCAGGCACCGGCGTCACGCAGATGCCCGAAGGTCTGCGCACGCTCGGTGAGTTTTCGAACCTCACCCTCACAATGGAAAAGCGTGGTTGGTCCGAAGACCGTATCCGTAAAGTCATGGGCGGCAATTGGTTGCGTTTTCTGAAAGAGGTGTGGGGCGCCTAACGAGGTCTATTTCGCAGCTCGCAGCTGCGAAATTCGCTTTTGCGTCCAGTTGACCGTGGTGCCGTAACTGACCGCTGTTTCATAGTCGGTTATCGCCGTCTGGTGATTATTTTGTCCTTCACGCGCTAACCCGCGATAGGTGAACGCATCGCCGTAGTTCGGTTTCAGTGAAATCGAATAGTTGAGGGATATGACCGCCGCGTCGTATTTCTTGGCGCGTAGAAACATCACGCCTCGGTTTAGGTAGTTAACCGCCATCTGCCAGCGCAGGTGAATGGCGTGATCGAACGAACTTACAGCCTTATCGTAGAGCTTCAATTTGGCGAAGACGACGCCTCGATTGTAATTAATCGCGCCGGCGAAATTGCGATCGAGTTGCTCCGATTTATCGAGGTCCTTAAGGGGGCGCTGATAGTCCTTGGCGCCCATATGCGAAAGCGCGCGATTGTAGTAGAGCCGGGCGTTTTCCGGATTGAACCGGATCGCTCGATCGTAATCGACGACCGCAAGGGCGTGTTTTTTCAGACGCGCGAATATTAATGCGCGGCTTGCATAGGCGGGCGCCAGATTTTTGCGCATGCCGATGGTGCGGTTCAGGTCGTTCATCGCGCCCTTGAATTTATCGAGGCCGAGGAGCGCGTTGCCGCGATATAGAGACGCGCGGGCTAGGGCTTCCGTGCCCAATTTTCCGTTTTTGATACAGAGCGTGACTAGGTTGATCGCGAGTTTATGGTTTCCCCGCCCGAGCGCTTCCTCACCCTGTTTGCAAAGCCGTGTATCTTCCGCCGCTGCCGGCATTCCCAGCAGTACTGTCAAAGCAATCGCGGATGGAAGAAACATGCGGCGCATGGGTCTTATTCCTTCCGAGCAAATATCTGATGACCGTTCGGCATCATTTCAGCCAACCTTTTTCTCGATAGTATCTAATGGCTCCCTTATGCAGTAAGGCTGACAGGCCATCAGTTATCATCCGGCGCGGATCTAAGTCTGCAAATGCCGGATGTAACCTTCGGAAATCATAAATATTTTCCATTGTCGCTCTGACCAGCTCGTAGACATCCATCTCGGCAACGTCTTCACTTGTGACGAGTGTTGCGACGACGCCGAAGGTCGTTACATCCTTTTTCCCGGTGCGGTAAGTACCGCGTGGGATTTTAGAGAAGGCGTAATACGGATTGGCTTTTACCAAACCGCGTTCCACCTTGCCGTTCAGATTCAGGATGCGCGCATCGCAGCCGTCCGTGACCAAGGTGACACCGGCATTGGGGACGCCGATCGTGAAACCGAAAGCGTCGGTGGTACCGTCGCAGAGCGCCTGGGATTGACTCGTCGAATCAAGTTCGCTTGCTCGTCCGAAATCGGATATTTTCAGACCGTGGGCGGCCATCAATATTTCCATGGTGCCGCGATGCCCGGAACCTGGATTGCCGATATTGACCCGTTTCCCTTTGAGGTCAGACCAGCGTTGAATACCCGAATCCTTGCTGACAATCAGATGGAAAGGTTCGCCGTGGACCGAGAAGACCGAGCGTAGTTTTTTGAAGCAGGCTACGCTTTTGCTGCTGCAATTATACGCATGATATTGCCAATCCGACTGCACCATACCGAAGTCGAGTTCTTCTGCGAGAATCTCAGCGATATTGTAGGTCGATCCGTTGGTGCTGGGTGCGGAGCACCGCAAGCCGTGTTTGCGGCCTTTTTTGCGGCCTTCCGCGGCTTCTTTGTGAACCAATCGACAAATGGCGTTGCCGGCGGCGAAATAGACACCGGTGGGTCCGCCGGTACCGATCGCGATGAAACGTTTTTTGGCGGCAAACGCGTCGCCCGCAATCAACTGCGCCGCGATAATTATCGCACAGAGTGCTGGGACGCTTGTTCTACAGAACCGGAAGAGAGTCACTATTCTTCATACTCGCTGTTAGCCCCAGGCAAATGCGGACGCACTTCCCCACGGCAGTTTGACATGTATTGAGGCAACGTCGCTAGTCCTCAACGCAGACGAGTGGCGGGAATTCGCGCTTTTAAAGGGCTTGTCCGCCGTCCACCGCGATTGCCTGTCCGGTCACCCAGCGTCCCGCATCCGAGCCGAGGAAGACCGCAACGGCGGCGATCTCTTCTGGTGTACCATATCGCCCTGACGGGATGCTTGCCTGAATACTGTCATAAAGTGCCGGATTGTTCTTTTTCGCGTCGTCCCATACACCGCCCTCGAAATAGATCGAGCCAGGGCAGATGGCATTTACGCGAATTCCCTTCGGTGCCAGCGACTTCGCCTGTGTCACCGTATAATGGTTTACCGCTGCCTTGATGGCGCCGTAGGGCGGCGTGCGCATGCTCTCGGTCAGGGCGGAGATGGTAGAGATGTGAATGACGGCACCGCCGCCGGATTTCTCGATCATCGGAATGGCCTGCCAACTACCCCGCAGCGTCGCCATGAGGTCCACATCGATAGATTTGCGCCAGCCATCCTCGTCGTCGGTGCGCCCGAAACCGGAAGGATTGTTGACCAAGACGCCAAGTCCGCCGAGGGTCGCTTCAGCCGCATTAATATAGGATTCGAGTGAGGCAGCATCGCCGACATCGCAGATAGCGGCATGCACGGTGCCGCCATGGGCCGCTAGTTTCTCTTTCGCATCATCGAGGGAGCCTTGTGTGCGCCCGCAGATCGACACATTGGCACCCTCCGCCGCGAACGCTTCCGCGATGGCGAAGCCGATGCCCCGGCTACCGCCGGTCACGATGACGCCCTTATCCTTCAATCCGAATTCCATGCGTGATGTTCCTTATGCGTTGTCGGCTAAAGCCGCGTGATTCGTTCTGGCGTTTCTCCCAGTACGTGCTGGCAGTAATGCAGCCCTTCCTGTTCCGCCTCGTCCCGCGTCCGCAAGCGCTGGCCGTAGTGCACCTGCTTGCCGTCCTTCCAGATGGACCAGGGGTACAATACGCCCCCGGTTGGGGCCGACCATTGTTCTATGAAAAGTTCGATGGGCATGAGGACCTCTGGCGAATTAGCTTTTGTTCGTATCGAGGATAACTCTGCGATTGGTATTGGCGAGGGTCGTTGCAAAATTAACCAAGCCGGATTGCTTGCTCTTGTAGACTTCTCGCACGAATATCCCGATTGGACATACAGTGGAGGGTCAAATGACCGACGCCAAACCGATCACCATTCGATTGAACGCGGCCGACAACGTCGTGGTGGCGCGAACGGACATTCTGCCGGGCACGGAGATACCGGGCGAGGGCGTCTCGGCACTCGCGCAAATTCCAGCGGGGCACAAAATCGCGACCGCACCGATTGGTGCGGGCGAGGCCATCCGTAAATATAATCAGATCATTGGGTTCGCGATGGAAGACGTCGCACCCGGCGGACATCTGCACGTCCAGAACATGGAAATGCAAACCTTCGAGCGCGACTACGCGCATTCGACGGAAGCGCGGGCGACGGATTTCGTACCGCTCGGCAATCAGGCGACATTCCAAGGTTACCGGCGGCATAACGGCAAGGTCGCGACGCGGAATTATATCGGCGTGCTGACGAGCGTGAACTGCTCGGCGACGGTTGCGCGTTATATCGCTGAGTCCGTCAACCGGGACGTCTTGGGGGATTATCCAAATGTCGACGGTGTGGTGGCCTGCGTCCACGGTACTGGATGCGGCATGGCGGATTCCGGCGAAGGGTACGAGAACCTGCAACGCACGTTGTGGGGCTTTGCGCGGCATCCCAATTTCGGTGGTATTTTGATGGTCGGGCTCGGCTGTGAAGTCAATCAGATCGACTTCCTACTGGAGGCCTACGGTATCGAGCGAGGACCGAAATTCCGCACCATGACCATCCAGGATACCGGCGGCACGCGGAAGACGGTCGCGCGCGGTGTCGAACTCATCAAGGAAATGCTGCCAGAAGCGAACAAGATATCGCGGGAGGCAGTCCCCGCGAGCGAGTTGACCTTGGCGTTGCAATGCGGTGGCTCCGACGCCTATTCAGGCATTACCGCCAACCCGTCCCTTGGGGCGGCCGTCGACCTCTTGGTGCAGAACGGCGGCACCGGTATCCTCAGCGAGACACCGGAGATATACGGCGCTGAACACCTGCTGACGCGCCGGGCGGTAACCCCTGAGGTCGGTGCGAAGCTGATTGAGCGCATCCGCTGGTGGGAAGCCTATACCGAGCGCAACAACGGTGAGATGAACAACAACCCGAGCCCGGGCAACAAGGAGGGCGGCCTCACCACGATCCTGGAGAAATCCCTAGGTGCCGCGGCCAAGGGCGGCACGACAAACCTGACAGGCGTTTACAAATACGCCGAGGAAATCCGTGAGAAAGGCTTCGTGTTCATGGATTCGCCCGGCTACGACCCATGCTCGATCACGGGCCAGGTAGCGGCCGGGGCCAACATCGTTTGCTTCACCACGGGCCGCGGTTCCGTCTACGGCTGCAAACCCTCGCCGAGCCTAAAGCTCGCGACCAACTCCACCATGTACACCCGCATGGAGGAGGACATGGACATCAACTGCGGCGTCGTTGTCGACGAGGGAATATCAATACAAGAAATGGGCAGCCGCATCTTCGATCGCCTGCTGGAAGTCGCGTCCGGCAGCCCCACCAAGAGCGAAGCCCATGGCTTCGGCGACGACGAGTTCGTCCCCTGGCAAATCGGCGCGGTGATGTGAGCTGCGCTTTGAACAAGGAGTAATCCGATGCTGAAACACGGTTTCAAACAAATGATGGCGGAAGCGAATGCCGTGATCGAGACAATGGCGGTTCGTGATGCATTGTCTGCCGTTGACGAGAAGGACGTCCTATTCGTAGATGTCCGCGAGACAGTCGAGAGGAACGAGACGGGCGGGATCGCGGGCTCGATACATGTACCACGGGGCTTTTTGGAATTCATGGCGGACCCCGATAGTCCGATGCACAACCCGGAACTGATGAGAGGGAAACTATTGGTTCTCTATTGCGCGAGTGGCGGACGATCGGCCTTTGCTGCCAAGACAATGATCGACATGGGTTACGATACGGATAAAATTTGTCATCTGGCCGGTGGGTTTTCCGCTTGGCAGGAGGCCGATGGTCCAACGGAAAATTAACGTTTAGGGCTAATTAGGGGCAGCTCCGTAATCGCTGAATTAAGGAACTGCCCCTAATTAAAGTACTACTTCTTCGCCGCGGCACGTTTTGCCGGCGCTTTCTTTTTTGCGGGCGCGCGTTTAGCTGCCGGCTTTTTCTTCTCTTTTGACGAAATTCGGGCCACCAGGTCGTCGACCCGCTCGCGGTGGTCGTCGGTGTGTTGCAGCATGGCGTTGTAGACCGCCGAGAGTTCCAGCAGCTGGTTCATGGTGGAGTTCGAGCTTTCCCGCAGCAGCTTCTTGGAGAGGCGCAGCGCGTGCGGTGGGTTGGCGGCGATGCGGTCTGCCATGGCTTTGGCGGCGTTCATCAACTCGTCCGGCTCCACCACTTGCGATACCAGGCCGGTCTCCAGAGCTTTGGCGGCGTCGATCAGCTCTCCGGTGAAAACCATCTCTGCGGCGTTCGACATCGAGATGACCCGCGGTAAGAAATAGGCACCGCCGTCGCCTGGTGAAATGCCGATCTTCACGAAAGTCTCGGCGAAGCGCGCGTAAGTCGAGGCGATCCGGATATCCGCCATGCAAGTCAGGTCGCAGCCGGCTCCTGTCGCGGCACCGTTGACGGCGGCGATGGTCGGAACTTCCAGATTATAGAACGCCATCGGGATGCGCTGGATACCGTTCTTGTACCAATCGCGAATCACGACCGAAGGGGGTTGGCCCTTATTGTTGCGATCTTGCATGTCCTTGACGTTGCCGCCCGCACTAAAGGCGCGGCCGTTGCCGGTCAGGATGACACATCGCACATCATAGTCCTGGTTGATCTTGGCGCAGTACTTTTCAAAGTCGCCATATTGATCCAGGCCCGACAAAGCGTTCATGGACTCAGGTGCGTTCATCGTCAGTGTGACGATGTGGCCGGTCTTTTTGTATCGCAGGAATTTCGACATCGGTGTTCCTTTGCTCTCCCAAGGTCTGACATTCGCCCTAGTTAGTTGGTGGGCGGGCGTCGGGCGGCATACCCGCGGATTTATATGTGGGAATAAGAGACGAGGACAATGACAGCTTTGCATTTCGAACCCGGCGAACTACCGCCCGAAGCGGAAGAGCTCCGCTTGGAAGTTCGCGATTTTCTGGCCGAGGCCATGGCGATGGTCTCCGTGGATCTACGCGCGCGCAACTGGACCGCGTGGAATTCGGAGTTTAGCCGCAAGCTCGGCGAGCGCGGCTGGATCGGCATGACTTGGCCGAAGGAATACGGCGGCAGCGAGCGCAGCTTCCTTGAGCGCTATGTCCTTCTCGAGGAATTGTTGGCAGCGGGCGCACCTGTCGGCTTCCATTGGATCGCCGACCGGCAGTCGGGACCGTTGATCCTGCGCTTCGGCACGGAAGAGCAACGCAAGACCATTCTGCCTGGCATTACGCGAGGCGAGACCGCCTTCGGGATCGGCATGAGTGAACCGAACTCCGGCTCCGATCTGGCGTCGGTACGCACCAAGGCGACGAAGGTCGACGGTGGGTACCTGATCAACGGCAGCAAGATCTGGACGTCGGGCGCACATATGGCGAACTACCTCGTCGCCCTGTTCCGGACCTCTTCTTCGGACGAAGACCGGCATAACGGTCTCACGCAATTCCTCGTCGATATGAAGAATACCGACGGAATCGATGTGCGGCCGATCCATAACATGACCGGCGATCACGATTTCAATCAGGTGTTTTTTGAGGATGCTTTCATTCCGGATACCATGCGGGTTGGAAACGAAGGTGACGGTTGGAAACAGGTAACGACTGAGTTGGCCTTCGAGCGGAGTGGGCCGGAACGCTACCTCAGCAGTTTCCCACTGGTGAAGGAAGTTGTCGGTGAAGCGGGGCAGGACCCGAGCGAGCGGGAAGCCATCGGTATTGGTCGCATGATTGCCCGCGCCGCGACCTTCCGCGAGATGTCGATTTCTGTCTCCGGTATGTTGGAGGCGGGCAAGAACCCGAATATCGAAGCGGCTGTAATGAAAGAGCAGGGTGTCGGGTTCGAGCAAAAGATTCCAGGTATGGCGCACGACTTGTTTGGCTCTTCGCCACGGCTCTCTCATGGCAGCGATTTTGAGACCACCATGGCATATATCACGCAGGCCAACGTTTCATTCTCGCTACGCGGAGGAACGCGCGAGATCGTGCGGGGCATTATCGCCCGCGGGCTGGGCATGCGATGAGCGAACTTCGGGAAATTTTGGGCGAGACGGTCACGCGACTGTTCGCCGATCTCTGCACCAAGGATCTGTTGGAAAAAGCCGACGCGGGTGAATGGCCGGAGGAGCTTTGGACGACTGTCGTCGAGAACGGCTTGAGCCAACCGTTACTGCCGGAGGAGAAGGGCGGCGTCGGCGCAGGTTGGGAGGCGGCTTATGTCATCCTGCACGCTGCGGGGCGTTACGCAGCACCCATCCCTTTGGCGGAGACGGTGTTGGCCGGATGGCTACTCGATCAGGCCGGGATGGATGTGCCGGACGGTATCTTGTCTGTGGTGCCTGATGTAGATGGTATCTCGGTATCGGCGTCGGGTGAGGTCACGGGCGATGCGTTGAATGTGCCCTGGGCCGCACGTGCGGATTATCTCGTCGGATTGGCGCGACAGGATAGCGGGTTGGCTGTCTACCTCGCACCGAAAGAGGCGTTTACGGTGACTGCCGATCAAAACATCGCGCGTGATCCTCGCGATGCGGTGCGGTTCAGCGGGACAGCCCAAATTACGGTAGCTCCGGCACACTTCAGTGCGGAGACGTTGCGGCTCTACGGTGCGATGGTGCGCTCGGCGCAGATGGCGGGAGCGTTGGAGCGGATCCTTGAGGACACGTTGGAATATACCGGCGATCGTACGCAGTTCGGAAAACCGATAGGCAAATTCCAGGTCATCCAGCAGAACCTCGCGATGACGGCTGCGGAAATAGCGGCGGCCGTGATGGCGGCGCAGAATGCGTTCCGGGCGGCGGAGCAAGGGACGCCTGATTTCGAGGCGGCTTGTGCCAAGGTGCTGGCGGGAGATGCCGCCGGAGTGGCGACGGATATCTGTCACGAAACCCACGGTGCCATCGGCTTCACCTACGAGCACCACCTGCATTTCTTCACGCGGCGGCTGTGGTCGTGGCGCGGAGAGTTCGGGGCCGAAGCGGAATGGGCGGAACGTCTCGGCCGGCGCGTCGCGGCACGGGGTCCGGATGCTTTATGGTCGGACATCACCGCGAGGCAGTCCGCGAACGTCTAAAAGGGGAATAGGATATGCGGGGGAGAAACGCACTCGTTACCGGATCGACACGGGGCATCGGCGCCGCTGTCGCGGCGGCTCTGGCGGCGGAGGGATGCAATGTCATGCTGAACGGTTTCGGTGACGCCGATGCCATTGAGGCGACACGCCAAGGATTGGCCGATGAACACGGTGTTTCAGTTGCTTATTGCAGCTCGGACCTTAGCAAGGAAGACGAGGTCGATGCGCTGACAAAAGAAACGGAAGACGCGTTCGGCGGAATCGATATCCTAATCAACAACGCTGTCATCCGATACTTTCATGGTATCGACGATTTCCCACGCGAGGAGTGGAACCACGCCCTTGCGGTCAATGTGACGGCACCCTTCATCCTCACGCAGAACGTACTGCCGGGCATGCGGGAGCGGAAATGGGGACGGATTGTTAATTTCTCTTCCGTGCTCGGCATGGCGGCGCGAAGTGGGCGCGCTGATTATGTAGTCTCTAAGCATGCGATGCTGGGGCTCACACGCTCCACCGCTGCCGAGATTAGAGAGATCGAAGGGATCACGTGTAATGCGATTTGCCCTGGATCCGTTTTGACCCCCAATACAGAAATAAAGATCGGTGAATTGGCGGAGGAGAAAGGCCTATCCTTCGAAGACGCAACGGCCGTGTTCCTGGCACGGCGCGGACAGAGTCGGAACTTCATCCAGCCGGCGCAGGTCGCCAAATTGATCGTTTTTCTCTGTCAGGATAGTTCGCTGGACATCACCGGTGCCGTGTTGCCGATTGACCAAGGACGCTCTGCGACGTGGTTGGAGTTCGGACAATGATTCTGGGCTATATCGGCGTCGGCGATATGGGCGGACCGATGGCGCACAATCTGTTGAAGGCCGGTTTCGAGGTCGTTGTCTTTGACACCCAACAAGACCGTCTTGATAATCTTGTCGACGCCGGGGCCATGGGCGCGTCGTCCGCACGCGAAGTCGCGGATAAGGCGGAAGTGGTCATGGTCTGCCTCAACACGATTGGAGCGGCGCATGCGGTGGCGAAAGACGTTGCGATTGGCTCCGCCGTGAAGACTTATGTCGATATGTCGACGACCGGGCCATCGGTAGCTAAGGACGTGCGCGTACATTTCGAAGGCACGGATATCACCATGCTCGATGCGCCCATCAGCGGTCATATCAGCAAGGCAGTGGACGGCTCTCTGACCATCATTGTCTCGGGCCCGAAGGCGGCGGCAGATCATGCGAAACCCGCGTTTGAAGCGATGGGTGAGAATATCTTCTACATCGGCGACATCGCGGGCGGTGGACAGATGATGAAGCTTGCCAACAATTATTTGAATAACGTGCAAGCAATCGCCACCAGCGAGGCGATTACTATGGGGATTAAGTTCGGTCTTGATCCGCAAATTATGTTCGACATCCTGAACGTCAGCACCGGGCGTAATTCACAAACCTCGGGTAAGCTGCGGGATGCGGTGCTGTCGCGTGAATTCGCGGGTGGCGCCAATATGAAGATCAGTCATAAAGATATCAGCCTCGCGGTCGGGGAGGCGGAGAGCCTCGGCTCGCCGGCTCTCACTGGTGCCTTGGTGCGGGGTATTTTCGAGGAGGCATTGGCGAAGGGCGGGGACAAGGAACGCTCCAGCGCGATTTTCAAATACGTGGCCGCGAAAGCCGGTCTCGATTTCGGCGGAGACGGCTAAGCCCTCCGTCTTTCATCACAAAAGGGGAGGTGCTGTTATGGCAAAGTTTACCTATGACGAGAACGAAGATTTCGTGCGGGGACGTCAAATCCGCAGCGATGTGTTGGGAGCCGAGTATGCCGATCGCACAACGCAAGTCGG
>JABJCS010000005.1 GCA_018665505.1 Alphaproteobacteria bacterium | reverse complement strand
GAAGCAAAGCTAGATGAATGGGAGCGCTTTTATAACTTCCATAGACCACACGGGGCCTTCAACGGAAAAACACCTTACGAAGCACTCAGGGAAAAACTATAATCAATCCACAAATCGTTCCACGAGTAACTGCAGCTTACAGTCGCCCTAAAAGCGATGTTCGCATTCAGCGATTACTCCCTCATGGCGCCGACGCATCGGCGGTTCAGCAATCGGTCGATGCGTTCGACAATGGCGTCGATATGAACATCGCGGTTCTATTCGCCGATATTCGTGAATTTACGAAATTAGCGGAACGGAAACTGCCCTACGATTTGGTTTTTCTATTGAACGAATATTTTCGTGCGATGGGCGAATGTATCACCCGCGAAGGCGGGCGCATCGATAAGTTTATCGGCGACGGAATCATGGCGCTATTCGGCCTCGACGGTGATCCTCAAAAGGCCTGCGAGGATGCATTGGCCGCGGCTCGCGCGATGAGTGAGGGTTTGCAGAAGCTCAATATCGCGTTGGAGAACGATTTGCCGCAACCGCTACGGCTCGGCATCGGAATACATTTCGGTTACGCGATTGTCGGTAAGATGGGATATGAATCCGTCTCTTCGTTGACGGCTATCGGAGATATCGTCAACACGGCGAGTCGCCTCGAGAGCGCTACGAAGGAATTCAAGGTGGAATTTATCGTCTCGGAAGACGTGGTAAAAACCGCAGGCGCAAATTTGTCTGCGTTTCAACGCCAGGAACTCTCCGTCCGTGGGCGAGAGGATCCCCTTAATGTCTATGTGGTTGAGCGCGCCCACATGTTACCGGTGAGAACGCCGAAGGACCCGAATACGGTCGAGGGTAATTGGTTATCTCGGCTGGTGCCCAATTTCCCGTGATGATCGACCGATAATCGCAGCCGACACCTAGGTCATTGCGGCAAAGCGTTTCGTGTGGTGATCCTGGTCGCCGAAGGTCAGGTCGATCATCGTCAGGCGTTTGAAGTAGTGACCAACCTTCAACTCGTCAGTCATACCCATACCGCCATGCATCTGGATCGAGTTCTGGCCGACAAACCGAGCGCTTTTGCCAATTTGCGCCTTCGCGGCGGCAATTGACCTTGCGCGCTCTTCTGCGTCGTCACTGTCCATCATGGCGGTGGCGACATAGGCCATGGAGCGGGCTTCCTCGCAATTGATCAGAATGTCGACCATCCGGTGCTGCAGCACTTGGAACTTGCCGATCGGCTGGCCGAACTGCTCGCGGGTCTTGATGTACTCATTGGTCTCTTCTTTGAGGACATCCATGCAGCCTACTGCCTCGGCGCAAAGTGCTGCGATGGCGAACTCCGCCACCCGCTCGATAATCGCATGACCGCCATCAACATTACCGATGACCGCGTCGGCGTTGACTTGGACTCCGGCGAACTCGATCTCGGACGCCCGTAGTGCATCGTTCGTGGTGTAATCGCGCCGAGAGACGCCTGCCGCGCCGGAATCCACGAGGAAAAGAGTGACGCCATTGGTATCTCGGCTACCGCCGGACGTTCTGGCGGCGACGATGATCTTGTCGGCAGCCGCCGCCCCGAATACGACACCCTTGGCGCCGGTGATGATGTAGCCGTCGCCGGATTTCTCGGCTTTGGTTTCCACATCGTGCAGATCGAACCGCGCTTGGCGTTCGGCATAGGCGAAGGCCAGCTTCAAGCCACCTTCGGCGAGTTTCGGTAGCAGCTCTTCTTTTTGTGCATCGCTACCGCCCTGCATGATCAGGTTCGCGCCGAGTACAACCGTCGCGAAGAACGGTTCCAGCACGAGGCCGCGCCCGAAGCCTTCCATGATGACCATGGTCTCCGTGCTGCCGCCGCCAATACCGCCGAATTCCTCCGGTAACGCAACTGCGAGCCAGCCGAGTTCGGCCATCTGTTTCCAGTTGTCTTCGCCGTACCCGTCATTCGAGTCGGCAATTTTACGCCGCGATTCGAATTCGTAGTTTTCACGGACAAATCGATCGACGCTGTCCTTGAGTAGCTGTTGTTCTTCGGTAAGCGAAAAGTCCATTTTTCTAACCCTGTGTCAGACAGTTACGTTCGTTTGGCTTCGGCTCAAAGCCCCAAAACCATTTTGGCCATTATGTTTTTTTGTATCTCATTGGTCCCGCCGTAAATCGATGTCTTGCGGACATTGAAATAGGCGGGCGATAGACTTGGCGCGATCTCTGGGCCGATGGGGTCTTCGTTCCAACCATATTCCATGGATTCGGGAACGTAGGGATGGGCGTACATGCCCATGGCCTGCATCGAGAGTTCCGTGAGGTCCTGCTGTATTTCAGTACCTCGAATTTTCAGCAAGCTGACCTCTGCTCCTGGGCCATCACCCTGGGTCTCCGCCATGAGATATCGGAGCTCGGTATACTCGAGGGTTTTGAGCTTTATCTCAACATCGGCGATGGCGCGTCGGAAATCGGCGTCCTCGATCATCGGGCGCCCACCGGATTGTTCTTCGGCCGCAATTTGCTTTAGCCGCCGTAACCGGGCCTTGGAATATCCGACCCGCGCGATGCTCGATCGCTCGTTCCCGAGTAAGAATTTGGCATAGGTCCAACCCTTGTTCTCTTCGCC
Organism: Alphaproteobacteria bacterium; assembly: GCA_018665505.1. The sequence goes on along the minus strand of JABJCS010000005.1, from coordinate 398 downwards.
AACCCGGTTCTCCAATGGTACGCGGACGTCGGAGAGAAAAGTGCTGTTGATCTCCCGGCCACCGTCAATGGTAACAATCGGCTGGACCTCGATACCTGGAGTATTCATGTCGATTAGTAAGAAGGAGATGCCTTCTTGGTGTTTTCCTTCGCTCGATGTCCGCACGAGACAGAACATCTGATCGGCCCATTGGGCATAAGTGGTCCAGGTCTTTTGACCGTTGACGATGTAATGATCGCCGTTCGGTACCGCCTTGGTCTGCAGGGAAGCCAGGTCCGAACCGGCACCGGGCTCGGAATAGCCTTGGCACCAGAATTCCTCGCCCGAGAGGATTTTCGGCAAATAGCGTTTTTTCTGTGCGTCTGTCCCGAAGGTATAGATGACGGGACCGACCATTG
>JABJCS010000513.1 GCA_018665505.1 Alphaproteobacteria bacterium | reverse complement strand
CGTTACGACGACAGTAATTTCGAGGTGGAGATCGACGGCTACGATGCGCGCCGCGCCGAGCGCAATCCGATGAACCGCCAACGCGAGGTCGAGAAATACGGTGAGAAGGAACTCTATGGTTGGTCCGATGATAAGTCGCGGCAGGTCTCGCATCTGGAGCGAGGCGGCTTCGTGGAGTTCATCCGGCGCAACTTCAAGTTCTAAGCGCGATGAAAAGCGATCCCGGACATTACGATTATTGGCCTTATATCGACCGCCCGAAGCTGACCTGGCCCGAGGGTAAAAAGATTGCCTTCTGGGTGGCGCCGAATATCGAAAATTACGAGTTCGATCCGCCACTCAACCAGCACCGCCGCGCGATGCCGCGCCCCTTGCCAGATGTCATCCATTATTCGCACCGGGATTACGGCAATCGGGCTGGGTTCTGGCGTATGTTGGAAGCGATGGACCAATACGGTGTACGGGGCAGCGTCTCCCTCAATGTCGCGACACTCGACCACCACCCGGAAGTCATCGAAGCGTGCAAGGAACGGGATTGGGAATTCTTCAGCCACGGTATTTACAACACCCGTTACCTCTACGGCATGAACGAGGCGCAAGAGCGCGCCTATATCGAGGACGTGATCGAGAGCATCCAGAAACATACGGGCCAGCGGGTTATCGGCTCGCTTACTCCAGCGATCACCCATACGGAGCGCAGTATTCCAATGCTCGCGGAATACGATTTCACCTATGTCTGCGACCTTTTCCACGACGACCAACCGGTGCCGCTCAATGTGCCGAAGGGCAAGATGATCTCGATGCCCTATTCGGTAGAGCTGAATGACTTCACCCTCTTCAACGGACCGCGCGTCACGCCGCGCCAGTTCCGGGAAGTCCAGAAAGCATTCTTCGACCGATTGCTAGAGGAAGCGGACGAGAACGGTTCCGTCATGTGCATCCCGACGCACCCGTTCCTGATCGGGCGCCCGTTCCGGCTCGACGCTTTCGCCGAGGCTTTGGAGTACATCACCGGGCATAAAGAGGTTTGGGTGACGACCAGCCGCGAGATTGCCGACTATTATTTCGAGCACCACTACGACGCAGCGGTTGAAGCCATCGCGGAGCATAAGAAAGAGTGGCCCCCGAGAATGACGGGAGCGCAGATGGCATGAGCTTGTCTGACGATTACGTCCGCTATCCTCACCGCCGCTACGGCATCGACAACGACCGCTACGATTGGTCGATCCTGCCGCGCCGCGATCCGGTCGAATGGCCGGACGGCGCCAAGGTTGCGCTCTGGATCGTGCCGGTGCTGGAATACTTCCCGATGGATACGCCGAAAGAACCATTCGTCGCGCCCGGCGGCACGACGACGCCCTATCCGGATCCCCGTGTTTATTCATCCCGCGATTACGGCAGCCGCGTCGGCGCCTTCCGCGTCTTTAAGGCGCTGGATAAGTATGATCTTAAGGCCAGCGTCGCGTTCAACTCAAAAGTCGCGGAGCGCTATCCTTTCTTGATGCACGAAGTCACGCGGCGGGGCTGGGAAGTCATGTCTCACGGCGTCGATATGGGGAAATTGCATCACAGCGAGATAGACCTCGAGACGGAGCGCGGGTATGTCCAGGAATCGCTCTCCATCCTGCGGGAGATGTCGGGTCAATCAGTGACCGGATGGATTTCACCGGCCCGTTCGGAATCGATGAACACGCTCGACCTCGTCGCAGCAGAAGGCGTTGATTATGTCGCCGACTGGGTCAACGACGATATGCCGTTCCCGCTCAAGACGTCATCCGGCGACATCCACTCGATGCCGCACACGCACGAAATCAGCGATCAACACATTATCTTGCATATGAGCCAGACGGAGCGCGAATTCACGGAGCAAATTTGCGATCACTTCAATGTGCTTTACCGAGAGGCGGAAACCCAAGGTGGGCGCATCATGACTCTGACGATCCATCCTTGGTGCACCGGCCAGCCGCATCGAATCAAGATGTTGGAAGACGCGCTGGACCACATCATGGGACACGACAGTGTGTGGTCGGCGACGGGCGCGGAGATATTGACGGCGTACAAGGGATAAGAAGAGAGCCGGCCGTGAATTCGTAGGCTTAGCCCGTCGGAGTTTCATGTCCTGGAAAGATGAGCGGAGCGCAATATCATAACTTTCAAGCAACAAGTACGTCACACAAGCGTGTGAACGGAACATGCACACTCTAGAAACGCCACGCCCCATGTGCCACGATGGGGCGTTCTAAAACGAGGGCTAGACATGGATCAGATCGACGTCGCCGAGAACCGTACCACCGAGGAAACCGAATCCGGTTCCTCGCCCTATGTACCGACACTGCAATTGACGGCGGGGCAACCGGCTCCGATCGCGGCGCATGGCGGATTGTCTTACATGTCGTTTGATCAGGATGGTGACGCTGGAACGGCGGCGGCGATCCAGGATGCGCTCAGTCAAATCGCGGCAGGAAGCGGTAAGTCCGTGGTTGATATGATCGACAATGCGCCTCCCGGGCCGGTCGAGACCAAATGGGGACTTGGCTTCCGCGAATATGGAGAATGCATCGATTACATTCGCGAGAACAACATCAAAGCACCCGAAGGCGGCTTGGCGCTTCCGTTGCGCTATACCATCTACGAGGAGCCGACCTATTCCATCGTCAAGTCGAATGCGCTCTGGCGGGATCCGGCGCGCAAGGCTGACGCTGAAGCGCTGCAAGCGGAGGAGGATGATTACGGTCGGCGATGCCTCTATTTCCCGCAGGTGATGCGCGACGCGCGGCAAATTGGGGAGTACTATCCGGGTCTCTCGCCGAACAGTCCCGAATCCATGGATAAGCTCGGCGTCTCGTTGGCGCATATTGAGTCGAAATGCGAGAACTTTTACGATTCCGCGGAAGTCGAAAGGGTGTTCTATCCGGAAATAGAACAACTCCTGCTGGACTTCTTCCCAGGCGCGACCGATGCCCTCGTCTATAATCACGATGTCTTCGATAAGGAATATCAAGGCGATCGTACCGAGGATCAGGATGCCAAAAATCCGGGCGTGAACGCCAGATATGCGAACCTGGTGCACAACGATTTGAACGACAACAGCGGGCGCGTACGCTGCCGCGAATTACTGACGAAGAATCTACGGAATTTTGGGCGCGAGCAGCACTATACGGAGGCCGAGGCCGACGCGAAGATGTCACGGCGGTTCATGTCGATCAACCTCGCCAAGCCGATGGAGACCGTGGAGCAATTTCCTTTCGTGCTCTGCGCTTGGCCTTCATTCGCCAAGCAACCGTATATCAATAATTACAGGGTGTACGATGACCGCGTCGGCGAGACGACCCGCTTTACCTATAGCCCCGATCACGAGTGGTACTGGCTGCCCCGGCAGACGCCGACCGAAGTTTCGATGCTGAAATGCTATGACTCGATTACCGACGGTTCGGTTTCACGTTGGTCCTTCCATACCGCTTGCATCGACCCGACGGTGCCTATT
>JABJCS010000512.1 GCA_018665505.1 Alphaproteobacteria bacterium | reverse complement strand
TGCAGCGCCCTGGCACCCTTCACAGGCGTCATCCGGTCCGCGGCACCCAACAACAGCAACGTATCGCATCGCACGGCCCCTGCCGCCTCCTGTCCACCTAGATAAGCATTGGCGGCATTGAGATCGGCGCCGAGCACCCCCGGCCGCGCATGCTCGATCAATCGGCCACCACCGCCCATCATCCAAATGCCAGGTGCAATATTACCGCCACGATGGGCCTGCTTGCCAAAACCCCAGCCGACAATCAGTTGCCCGGCCACGGGCTCGTTCGCCGTCGCCGCATCCAATAGATCCTGATGCACCGGCATCTTTGGCGTCACGCCCAACAGCGCCAGTTGCGAAACCCGGTCGCTATAGCGGACTGCCGCCTCCAGCGATATCAACGCGCCGAGCGAATGACCGACCAATGCCACCTTCTCAAGCCCCGCAGAGTCTAGGAACGAGACGAGCCAATCCGCTCCGGCAGGCACGCTTTCGGGCGGTTGCCCGGTGCTTAACCCATGTCCCGGCAGATCAACGGCAAAGACGTTCCACCCGTGATGCGCCAGATAGCGAGATTGCTGCTGCCAGACGGTTTGATCCATTCCAGCACCGTGGAGAAGCACGACCGACGGTTTTTCCGCATCAAATGCCTTGCCGCCGGTTTGGGCGAATATTCTTGCGTCATCCATTTCAATCCACACGGCTTATCCCCTTTGCGATGCACGCAGCGCCTGATCCAAATCGGCCATCAAATCATCCACATCCTCGAGACCGATTGACAAACGAATCATATCTTCTCCGATACCGGCTTTCTCGAGTTGTGCCGCGGTCAGTTGCTGATGGGTCGTGCTGGCCGGGTGCAGAATTAATGATTTCGCGTCGCCGACATTAGCGAGATGCGAAAACAATTCGACCCGTTCGATGGTTTTTTCGCCGGCCTTGCGCCCGCCCTTCACACCAAAGCAAACGATTGATCCCGCCCCCTTCGGGAAATACTTCTTCGTCAACGCCGTATCGGGATGGTTCGGCAAACTCGGATGATTGGCCCAGGCGACGGCATCGTGGGCAGCCAGGAAAGCCGCCATTTTCCCCGCATTCGCGACATGCCGTTCCATTCGCATCGGTAGTGTCTCGACACCCTGCAAGATATGAAATGCACTTGTCGGGCTCATGCAGGGCCCGAAATCTCGCATCCCTTCAAGGCGCGCGCGCATGATGAATGCCGCTGGGCCGTATTCCTCCCAGAAATTGATTCCGTGATAGCCATCGTAGGGCTCGGTCAGAGTCGGAAACTTGCCGCTTGCCGCCCAATCGAATTTGCCGGAATCGACAAGCGCGCCGCCGATGGCGACTCCATGTCCGCCAAGCCATTTCGTCGCCGAATGCATGACAATATCTGCGCCATAATCAAAGGAACGGCAAAGGAACGGTGTCGCGAAAGTCGCATCCAACATCAATGGCAAGCCCGCATCATGGGCGATTTCCGCAATCGGCTCGATATCGAAAACTTCCAGGCCGGGATTCCCCAGAACCTCACCGAACACCAACCGAGTTTCGGGGCGGATGGCTGCCCGCATGGCCTCATGGTCGCGCGGATCGACAAGCGTCGCCGTAATTCCAAACCGTGGCAGAGTATATTGGAACATATTGGTCGAGCCGCCATAGAGCGAAGAGGAGGCGACGATATGACCGCCGACTCCCATCAATGTCACGATGCCCATATGCAAGGCCGCCTGTCCGCTGGCCGTGCACAATGCCCCCACGCCACCTTCCAACGCGGCGATGCGCTCTTCCAAGACTGCGACGGTCGGGTTCGAGATACGCGAATAAATGTGACCGGAGGCTTCGAGGTTGAAGAGAGATGCCGCATGATCCGCATCCTCGAAGACGAAGGACGTGGTCTGGTAGATCGGCACCGCCCGCGCGCCGGTGGCCGAATCAGGTTGCTGGCCCGCATGAAGCGCCAGTGTCGCCGGTTTCAGGTGATCGGGTTTAACCATCGCAAATTGACCCCGCAGTAATGAACGTGCGGCACATTAACCGAATCATTTGCCGGTTCAAAGCATCCTGAACGGATGAACCGCACGGTAGAAAAAAGGGTCGCTAAATCAATAGCGACCCGAGTCTAAAGGGAGGAAATTAGATGGGATCCGGGGTAGCGAACCCATCCGGACGCGCTTGGGACAATCGCGTCATCTATCAAATTAAGGGAAAGTTGCTAACAATAGGTTAACAATTATAGTTAATTTCTTATTTGTGACCTTATCTTTTGAAGACGGCGTCCGCGGCAAGTTTTTGTTCTTCCTTGCGAATAACGGCCATGCGGATGCGTTCTATTTCTGCCTCAAGCTCACCTATATATTCGGACAGCTCGCCAATTGACATGACGTCCAGATCCATCGGTTTCGGGCGCAGAGCGCGTGGAAGATCATCATCTTCTTCGGCCATGTTTATCGTCTCCTCGGTTCGATTGCGACCGCTTGCAAGTGTGCTCACCGCAGGCTAGACCTGCAACCCAATTCCAGACATTTAACCCATACGGCGGGAGCGAGAAACATGTCTTTACCCGAGACAATGACCGCAATGGAAATTTCCGAGTTTGGCGGTCCGGACGTATTGAAACCGACGACCCGTCCCCTTCCGAAACCCTCGGCGAATGACGTTTTGATCCGCGTTGCGGCCGCTGGTGTAAATCGACCAGACGCTATTCAACGTGCCGGTCATTACCCACCGCCGCCCGGTCAATCAGACCTTCCGGGCCTGGAAGTCTCCGGCGAAATCGCAGCACTCGGAGATGGCGTCGAAGGTGTTTCCATCGGCGATCGCGTGTGTGCGCTAACGCCCGGTGGCGGATACGCGGAATATTGCATTGCACCGGCGGGTCATTGTTTACCGGTTCCAGACGGTATTTCAATTTTAGACGCCGCGGGCATCCCCGAGACTAGTTTTACGGTCTGGCACAATGTGTTCCAGCGCGCCTATTTGCGCGAGGGTGAGAGTTTTCTCGTCCACGGCGGGTCGAGCGGCATCGGGACGACAGCGATCCAATTGGCCAAAGCCTTGGGGGCCACCGTCTACACAACCGCCGGCTCAGACGTGAAATGCGCTGCCTGCCGGGATCTCGGCGCGGATGTCGCGATCAATTACCGGGACGAGGATTGGGCCGCGGTGCTGCGGGCAAAAACTGAAAAACGCGGTGTGGATGTCATCCTTGACATGGTTGGCGGCGATTACATCCAGAAGAACATTGATAGTCTGGCCATCGACGGACGCTTGTCGATCATCGCGTTTCTCACGGGGGCGACAGCCGAACTGACATTGAGCCGGTTCATGGTCAAACGTCAGACCATAACCGCGTCCACTCTACGCGCCCAATCGGATGCGTCGAAGGCGGCTATTGCTTTCGAACTGAAGGAAAAGGTCTGGCCGATGTTCACCGCCGGTCGGATTAAACCGGTTATCGACTCTAAATTCCCACTCACGGATGCCGCTCAAGCACATCAACGCATGGAATCGAGTGGCCATATCGGCAAGATTATCTTGACGGTGGCCGATCACTAATCTGACAGGAACCATTGCGCCGCCGACAACGTGCGGTATAAATGCGTTAATTGGGAATAAATATTCAAAAACGTTCCGTCGCCGACGCACGGGAGCGGAAGAATCGTAAAGAATCGAGGATTATCATGGCAAGACCGCTAATGCCGCAGGCAACGGCCGTTTGGTTGGTCGAAAACACGGGCCTTTCATTTCTGCAGATTGCAACCTTATGCAATCTCCATGAATTGGAAGTGCAGGCAATCGCGGACGAAGAAGTCGCGATCGGCATGCAAGGGATCGACCCGATCATCAACGGTCAGTTGACACGCGAAGAAATCACACGCTGTGAGGGCGACGGCGCTGCGCGGTTGGAGATGGCGAAATCCGACATCCCGCAACCGGAGGCGCGACCCAAGGGTCCGCGCTACACACCGCTGTCCCGCCGCCAGGAAAAACCAGACGCAATCGCCTGGATTTTGCGCCATCACCCGGAACTTTCCGACGCCCAGGTCGGCCGTCTCATCGGGACGACCAAGCCAACGATCAATGCCGTACGCGACCGTACGCATCGGAATATGCCGAACTTACGTCCCCGCAGTCCTGTCGAACTCGGGCTCTGCAGTCATGACGACTTGGCCCAGGCTATTGAGAAAGGCCTAAAGGCCGGACGACAACCTAGGATCATCGAAGCAATTCCGGAAGAGCCCGTTTCGTCGATGGCCAATCCGTTCGGGGACTCCTGAACTAGGCTCGCGTATCGGCCTTTCGATTGAATACCGCTACACGGGGGCACAATGATCAAGAGAAAGGTACGGCTGAAACGGAATATCCGTCGTACCGTTCTCATACTTGCGGCCAGCGTGGTCGCCTCTGCGGCAATCGCTCAACAGAGCAACCCCTATGGGGAGCGCAACCGGCTCATCGCGCTGAAGGAAATCACCTGGTCGGAAACCGCCGCCGCCCGCTATTCCGTAAAGTTGCCGGTTCCGGCCAAGGAACATATTTGGGATCATCTAGGATCGGTTTCCTCAGTTAATTTTTCGCCGGATGCTCGAATAGCAGTGACCGGCTCATGGAAAGAGGGCCGCGCCTACGATATCGTGACGGGCAAGCTCCTTCATACCTTTTTACCGAAACGGCCATCCTACGTGATCATCGCTGCCGTGGCGCCGGACGGTAAAACCTCCTTCACCGGAGCCGGCGACGGCACTACCCGTGAATGGGACCTCAAGACCGGTAAAATGTTACGCGAATGGGGCCACTGGAAGGATGTCGAGGATCTCGATTTTTCGCCGGGCGGAGGACGCTATGTCGCGACCAGCGCCGCTGATCGCACGGCGAAGCTTTGGGATCGGGAGACCGGAGAGAAAATTGTCGAGATGCCGCATAACGGCACTGTCCTCCCGCTTGATTTCACACCCGATGGCGTGAAGCTGATGACCGGCTCGGTGGATAAGTTCGCCCGGCTCTGGGATCTGCGCACCGGACAGGCAATCCACGAATGGCAACACGAAGGTGAAGTCGGCGCTGTGGATGCCTCCCCCGATGGCCGGTACGGGTTAAGTGGCGCGCAGGACGGCACGGCCCGGCTTTTCGATATTGAGACCGGTGACGAAGTGCACCGCTGGACACACGAAGGCGCCGTCTACGACGTACATTTCTCGCCAGACGCCAAACTCGCGGTGACTGCAGGCGGAGATAATACCGCGAAGGTTTGGCGCGTCGAAGACAAGAAACTGACGCAGACATTCTCGCACGGAGGTATCGTCTCCTACGCCCGTTTCACACCGGACGGTCGCTTCGTGCTAACCGGATCGCGGGATAAAACCGCCGTCCTTTGGGTCGCCGAGACAGGACGCAAAATGGCGACGCTAAAGCTGGGGGACGGAGTTCGCTCAATGGCGTTCTCTCTGGATGGCCGACTAGCCCTCATCGGATCGTTCGACAAGACGGCGCGACTGGTCGACCTCGGCAAGTATTTCGACTTGGAGAGAACGGCGAGTTACTTCCGGGCCCGCCTTGCGCAAATTCTCAATCACAACATCTCGCAATACATCGGCCCGCCGCCGACGCCTCCGGTCATTGCGCCACGCGGAGAGGAAGAGCGCGATTCCGCCTACCGCCGCCGCATCACTGCCGAAAACGGCCGGTACAAGACGCAGGTTCGGGAATACAGGGAAAAACAATCGACCTTCCCAGTTTGGCGGCGCAATCAGATCGTTGAATATACTTTTTATTCAGTCTTCGGAACACCGGTCGTGAAAGACGTGCGTCATGATGCGACGGATGGCCGGACCGTCGTGGTGATCGGCTCCAACAGCGCGTTGGCTGGTGGGATCGAGCGGAATTTACTATTGAAAGAAAATGTGCCGCAACAAAACGCCGCCGCGATGAAAAACGTGTTGAGCCAGGGGACGCCCTTTATTCGGCTTGCCTTCGAGAACGGCCGTCTGAGATTTTCCGAGGCCATTATCGAGGCGAATGGTCGGTCTTATCGAGGCGAATTTGTCGACGACATCGACAGTTTCGAAGTTTTCGCCAGCGCTCAACCGACAAGCGCCGAGAGCGGTAAAGCTCAATAGCCCGCTAAATATCTGAAACGGCCGCTATTTGCCCGATCCGCGACATGCCGCGCAATTTATTTAAGCTTTCCAATTTCTCGATAGTAGCGTTTTGCCCCTGAATGGAGAGGAATACCGATCCCGTCGAGAGCGCTCTCCACCGTCACTAGCTTTCCCTTAGGATGTCCCTGCTGAAGGAGCTTACCAGCACCCTTTCGCCACAAAGCCTTTGTCAGACGGTAGATAAATTCTTCATCCGCCGTCGCCGACACGATCATTAAAGCGTTCACGGCGACCGTTGGAATATCCGCGCTGTTCCCATAAACGCCCGCGGGAATAATGTCGCGGCTCAAGAAGCCATGCTCCAACAGCATGAACTCCACCGCCATCCCGTCAATCGGCAGCACATGCGATGACCCGCTATCGATAGCCCGACTGACGGCGGAAGACGGATACCCCGTGACCGAAAAGAATGCGTCAATTTCGCCCATGTTTATCTTCTCGGCAGCCACATCCGGCGAAAAGTGGCGTGATTTGAAATCCGTCTTCTCGTCCAACCCAGCGGCTGCCAAGACAAGCCGGGCATCGACAAGCGTCCCGGAAGTCTGTGCGCCGAGGGCAACCACTCGGTTTTTTAGATGATCTAATTTTCAACACCATCGATGCGCCTCGCAACGAGATGGATACTTTCGGGATAAAGGCTCGCAATGGCGCGAATGTTTTTATGCGGCTGCTTGTCCGCATACAGACCCGTTCCACTATGGGCCCAAAAGGCGACATCCGATTGAACAAATGCGGCGCCCAATTCGCCCGAAGAAACGCCTTCCACATTGGCGACGGATCCAAGGGACGTCAGCGCCACTGCCGTCAGACCCGGTATTCCGCAATTGTCTGTCTCGGTACACGGGGATGCCCCCGGAGGACTTCCAACGATACCGGCGACAATTTGTCCGATGGGGTAATAGGTGCCTCCGATACCGCCGGTACCGATTTTGAAAACCTCTGCATCCTTAGCGAGGCTAGGCGCGGTCCACGCGACGACGACAAGCAGAACCAGAAAACGAAATACCCTATGCCTCATTCGATACATATTCCCAACTCCGATAGTGGCCTCGGGTATATTACAGTCACATATTTCAATAATTGATAGAGTTAAGTTTGATTTTCTAATTATCTGAAGGCAACAATTGGAACCAACATCACCCGCAACAGGCTATGTACGCTATTTGATTCTGCCGATCTCGCGATAATAACGAACAGCCCCCTGATGCATGGGAATACCGATACCATCAAGGACGCTATCCACGGTAATCATCTTACCTTTCGGATGTCCGGTCGCCAGCAACTGGCGGGCGCCTTTCCACCATAATGCCTTTGTCAATCTGTACACGAGTTCGGGATCGGCTTCGCTTGAGACAATCATTAAGGCATTCACATTGACAGTAGGGGTCGTCTTGTTCTTCCCATAAACTTTCGATGGGATCGCGCCCTGGCTGAGAAATTTATGCGCTGTCAGCAATTTTCCAATGACCTGCGAGGATATGGGGAGAAGTCGGGCGTCGCCGCTCTCAACCACTCGGCTGACATTCAACTCCGGATATCCGGAGACCGTCAGAAACGCATCGACCTCACCCAAGATCAGTTTCGGCGCCGCTTCTCCCGGCGCTAAATATCGCGGCTTGATATCGCGGCGCTCATCGAGACCCGCTGCGGCCAACAGCAGGCGTGCACCAACCAATGTACCTGACTCTGCATCTCCGAGGGCAACGACGCGTTTCTTCAAACCAGCCAACGTCTTGATCTGAGACGCCCAGCCGACAATGATATGCATGCTTTCCGGGTAGAGACTCGCCACTGCCCGGATCTTCGGAGGTGGCTTGCGATCTTTGAAAAACCCTTCCCCGGTATACGCCCAGTAGGCCACATCGGATTGCACGAATCCCGCATCGAGCCAACCCGCCGAAACTCCCTCTACATTTCTCCACTGATCCGAGAGAGGTTAAAGCCGATGCCGTCAAACTGGGAACACCGCACGGGATTTTTCCCCGCACCGCCTCTCGCCGGGCGGTGCGGTGATAATGCGAGCAACTATTTGTCCGATCGGATAATAGGTCCCGCCGATATGGCCGGTGCCGATCTTGAATTGCTTGACGCTTTGCGCTTGAGTGGATGCCGCCAACGCGAACACCACTAAAAACGCTGGAATGCCGAGCGATCGACCGATCATATTCCCTGCCTGTGCGGGTTTCTGTTTCTGGATAGTATGTTATTCGCAGAGATGCTCAACGAATCTTAACCATTTTCGCGCGTGCCTCTCTGCTAAGTTGGGACACGAGCAATCACTTGTGATGCACCATCTACAAGTGTTTGGGCAGCAGCCTATATGAAAACTCCTTAACGAGACAATCGCGAGACTGGAATCGAAGACTGACGGTTACTTTCCGGCGTAACCGATGCCCTTCAATGCCGTCTCAATCTCATCCAGAATTGCCGGATCGTCGATGGTCGCGGGCATTTTATATGCCTCGCTGTCGGCGATCTTCTGCATGGTGCCGCGCAGAATTTTGCCGGACCGGGTCTTTGGTAGCCTGCCGACAACGGTCGCGGTCTTGAAGGCGGCGACAGGGCCGATGCGTTGGCGCACCATTTTCACCACTTCACCGACAATCTCGCCATACTCCCGGTCTACACCTGCGGAGAGAACGAGGAAGCCAAGCGGTACTTGTCCCTTGAGCTGATCCGCCACGCCGATGACCGCGCATTCGGCGACATCCGGATGGTCCGCCAGGATTTCCTCCATGGCGCCGGTGGAGAGCCGGTGTCCGGCGACGTTGATGATGTCGTCGGTGCGGGCCATCACGAAGATATAACCGTCCTCGTCGATATAGCCGGCATCCCCGGTCTGATAGTAACCGGGGAATTCTTCCATATAGGCTTCCTTGTAGCGCTCCGGCGCGTTCCACAGCGTGGAAAAGCAGGACGGCGGCATCGGCAGCTTGATGCAGATCGCCCCCAATTCGCCGCGCGGCATCTCATCGCCCGTCTCCGGATTGAGAGTCCGCACGTCATAGCCCGGCACCGCGCGCGTCGGCGAGCCCGGCTTCACCGGTAAGTGCTCGATCCCCATGCAATTGGCGCCGATGGGCCAGCCCGTTTCCGTCTGCCACCAGTGATCGATAACCGGGACTTTCAGATTGTCCTCCGCCCAATGCAGGGTGTCCGGGTCCGTGCGTTCGCCCGCCAGGAACAACGTGTGGAACTTGGACATGTCGTATTGACCGAGCAATTCCGCCTTCGGGTCTTCTTTCTTGATCGCGCGGAAGGCGGTCGGCGCGGTGAACATCACCGAGACACCATGCTCCGCGATCACCCGCCAGAACTGTCCGGCGTCAGGCGTGCCCACGGGCTTGCCCTCGTACAACACCGTGGTGTTGCCGTTCAACAGCGGCGCATAGACGATGTAGGAATGACCGACCACCCAACCGACGTCGGAGGCCGCCCAATACACATCGCCGGGCTCCACATTATAGACGTTCTTCATGCTCCACTTGAGCGCCACCATATGGCCGCCATTGTCGCGCACCACGCCCTTCGGCAGGCCCGTCGTGCCCGAGGTGTAGAGAATATAAAGCGGATCCGTCGCCGCGACGGTGACGCAATCGGCCGGTTCGGCGGATGCCATCTCATCCGCCCAATCGAAATCGTGGCCAGCCGCCAGATCGCAGATCTGTTCTTCACGCTGCAAAATCACACAGGCGGTGACCTTATGGCTCGCCAGCCGCTGCGCTTCGTCGAGCAATGGCTTGTACGCAATGACCTTCCCCGGCTCGATTCCGCAAGACGACGAGAGAATGACCTTCGGCGCGCAATCGTCGATCCGTGTCGCCAGCTCGTTGGCGGCAAATCCACCGAAGACGACCGAATGGATCGCGCCCAAGCGCGCGCACGCGAGCATGGAAATCGCCGCTTCCGACACCATCGGCATGTAGATGATGACCCGGTCGCCCTTCTCGACACCGTGCTTCTTCAAGACGCCCGCGCATTTCGCGACCGCGTCGCGTAATTCCGTATAGGTGTAGGTCTGCTTTTTACCAGTAATCGGGCTGTCGTAGATCAGCGCCAACTGGTCGGCGCGACCCTCCTCCACATGCCGGTCGACGGCGTTGTAACAGGTGTTGCACTCCGCCCCGACAAACCAGCGATAAAAGGGTGGGTTGCTGGCGTCCAGCACCTGGTCCCACTTCTTCTCCCAATGAATGGCTTCGGCGGCTTCCGTCCAGAATCCTTCCGGATCGGAAAGCGAGCGGTTGTAGACTTCATCAAAACGGCTCATGGCGTCCTCCCTGAAATTTGGCGACGCAGACAATCTTCACATCGATTCTTATGGTTGAGCCGATTATAGGAGGTCGCGGGGCCGGGGCAATCACCAAGGTGTCGCAGTGTTCGACAACGCAGTATTCGACAACGCGGTATTGAGCCTTGGGCCCCGCTCGCCTACAAATTCGCTCGTATATCGGGAGGCGGGACATGGCCGACAAGTACGAACAAGATTTGGGTAAGAATGCGGCCAATTACGTGCCATTGAGCCCGCTGACCTTCCTGCGCCGTAGCGCCGCCGTCTACCCGAACCACCAAGCCGTGGTACACGGCAATATCAGCCATACCTATAGCGAAGTCTACGACCGCGCACGAAAGCTCGGCAGTGCATTGGCGTCAAAGGGCATCGGGAAGAACGATACGGTGGCGGTTCTCGCAACCAATGTTCCGGCCATCTACGATGCGCATTTCGGTGTGCCGATGGCGGGCGCGGTCCTCAACACGATCAATACCCGCCTCGACGCCGCGACCATCGCCTTCATCCTCGACCACGGGGACTCGAAAGCCGTGATTACCGACACCGAACTTTCACCGGTGATGAAGGAAGCGCTGACCTTATGTAAGGCCAAGCCGATCGTCATCGATGTGGACGATGCCAGCGGGCCCGGTGGCGAACGGCTAGGCAGTGCCGAATACGAAGATTTCATCGCCGACGGCGACCCGGAATACGACTGGAAACTGCCGGACGACGAATGGGAAGCCATTTCGCTCAATTACACGTCCGGCACGACCGGTAATCCGAAAGGTGTCGTCTATCATCACAGGGGTGCGTATCTACTGGCGCTCGGCAATGTTCTCGCCTGGAACATGGGCATGCATCCGAAGTACCTGTGGACCCTGCCGATGTTCCATTGCAACGGCTGGTGCTTTCCGTGGACGCTCGCGGCCCAGGCAGGGACTAGCGTCTGTTTGCGCCGGGTCGAGCCCGCCGAGATCTTTCGCGCCATCGACGAAGAAGGTGTCACCAATTTCTGCGGCGCGCCGGTTGTCCTCAATATGTTGATCAACGCCAAGCCAGAGGAACGCCGCCCTTTACCGCGCGAGGTGCAGGTAATGACCGCCGCCGCACCGCCGCCCCCCGCTGTGCTGCAGAAAATGGAAGAAGACGGCTTCAAGATCACGCATGTCTATGGCCTGACCGAGAGTTACGGCCCGGCCGTCATGTGCGCCTGGCACGACGAATGGAACGATCTGCCGGACGAAGCGCGCGCCCAAAAGAAAGCACGCCAAGGGGTTCCCTACCACGTGCTCGACGATCTGATGATCGCCGACCCTGTCACCATGCAGCCGGTGCCGAAAGACGCCGAAACCATGGGTGAAGTCATGATGCGCGGCAATATCGTCATGAAGGGATACTTGAAAAATGCTCCGGCTTCGATGGAAGCCTTCGCCGACGGCTGGTTCCATACCGGTGACCTCGGTGTTTGGCATCCCGACGGCTATATCTCGCTGAAGGATCGCTCGAAGGACGTCATCATTTCCGGCGGCGAGAATATCTCAACCATCGAGGTCGAGGAGACACTCTACAAACACCCAGCCATCCTGGAAGCCGCTGTTGTCGGCAAGCCGGACAACCATTGGGGTGAGACGCCCTGCGCCTTCGTCGTCTTAAAGGATGGCGCGGAAGCAACGGCGGACGAAATTATCGCCTTCTGCCGCGACAACATGGCCCGCTTCAAGGTGCCGAAGAACATTATTTTCGGAGAATTACCGAAGACATCGACCGGGAAAGTGCAAAAGTTCGTGCTGCGGGATAAGGCGAAGGCATGTTAACTGTATTCGCACCAAAGTTCGGTAATCTTTAGATGTAAAATTTCAATTTACACTCTTAATACGTCATGAGCCGTCGGTCTTCCTTGGCGCATTCAGGCCTGAGAGATAGAATTGAGCGCTGCATCAAGAAGTAAGGCCGCTACGTCATGAACTTTGATTTCTCGGAAGAGCAGAATCTATTGCGCGAACAAGCGCGGCGGTTCTTATCTGAAAACGCCGAAGGTAAGGCGAGAAGCATCCTTGAAGGCGACGATCCGTTCGACCGTGACTTGTGGCGCGGTATGGCGGAACTCGGTTGGATGGGAACGGTCATCCCCGAAGAATACGGCGGCATCGGCCTCACCCACGAAGATCTATGCGTGTTGGCGGAAGAAATTGGCCGCAGTCTAGCCCCAACGCCGTTTTCCTCGTCCGTATATCTCGCAACGGAAGCACTCCTGCTGGCGGGTTCGGAGGAACAAAAAGCAGATTGCCTCCCACGGGCCGCTTCGGGCGATGTCATCGGTTGTTTCGCTGTCACGGAAGGGATCAAAAAATCTAGTCCCGAGAACATCGAAACCATCTTCGCCGACGGCAAGCTGACCGGTGAAAAACACCCGGTCGCGGATGGTGACGTGGCCGATTTCGCCATCGTGCTCGCGCGCACTCCGGCAGGTGAGCCAGTGTTGACGATTACCCTATTGGATGATGTCACATGCGAGCCCATGGACACGGTGGATCCCAGCCGCTCGCACGGCAAATTGCGGTTTAACGGCACACCGGCCAGCATCCTCGGGAATATCGGTGACGGTTGGGTACTGGCCGAGCGTTTGCTCGACCGAGCGGCCGTGCTTCTCGCATTCGAGCAAGTCGGCGGCGCTCAACGATGTCTCGAGATGGCGGTAGATTACGCTAAGAACCGCTTTGCTTTCGGTCGGCCCATCGGTTCGTTCCAGGCGATCAAACACAAACTAGCCGATGTATTTATCGCCACAGAATTAGCCCGCAGTCATACCTATTACGGCGCCTGGGCACTTTCCACGGATGCACCGGACCTGCCGGTAGCGGCTGCGGCGGCACGTGTCGCGGCAAGCCGGGCATTCTATCTGGCATCCTCGGAAAACATTCAAACCCACGGCGGCATGGGCTTCACATG
>JABJCS010000511.1 GCA_018665505.1 Alphaproteobacteria bacterium | reverse complement strand
GTTCGGTCTTCGTCGGCATGCCGGTCGAGGGTCCCGCGCGTTGCGAGTTTACAATGATCATCGGCAATTCGGTCATCACCGCGAGGCCGATGGCTTCGCCTTTAAGGGCAATACCCGGACCTGAACTCGATGTAATGCCGAGTGACCCCGCATAAGACGCGCCAAGCGCGGCGCCGACAGCGGCAATTTCGTCCTCTGCCTGGAATGTCACGACATCAAAATTCTTCAGGCTCGCCAAGGAATGCAAGAGACCCGAGGCCGGCGTAATCGGATATGAACAGAAGACGAGATTGGTTTCGGCCAATTTACTACCCGCCGTCAGGCCCCAGGCCATGGCGTCGGTACCGGTCACATTACGATACTCGCCCGCTGGTAGCTCAGCCGACGGCACGACATAACTACCGATCTCGCCCATCTCAGCCGTCTCGCCAAAGGCGTGGCCGGCGTTCAATGCGCTGATATTTGCTTGGGCGATCTTCGGCAGCTTCGCGAACTTCTCGTTCAACCATTTGACGGTCGGCGTGCGCTCACGGCCATAAAGCCAATAAACGAGACCCAAGGTCCAAAAGTTCTTACAGCGAAGTCCCTCTTTTGAGGTCACCTCGAATTCCTTAACCGATTCGAGGGTCAATTTCGAGATGTCGATTTTGACGACGCGAAACTTGGCCAGCGTGTCGTCTTCTAACGGGTCGGTGGTCCAGCCGGCTTTTTCGTAGTTCCGGGCGGTGAAGGCGCCGACGTCTAGAATGACGAGCCCGCCGTTCTTCAAATCACCGATATTAACCTTTAGCGCGGCGGGATTAAGTACCACCAAAACATCCGGTGCATCACCAGATGTCTCGATCGCCCGGGCGCCGAAGTTGATCTGAAACGCGGAGACGCCGAAGGTCGTGCCGATTGGCGCTCGTATTTCGGCGGGAAAATCCGGGAATGTGGCGAGATCGTTACCCGCCAGTGCCGTCGTGTCGGTGAATTGGCTGCCGGTAATCTGAACGCCATCGCCCGAATCACCCGCAAAGCGAATGACGACCGAGTCGAGTTCCTGGCGAGGCTTCGACTCGCGAGCTTCCGCAGTAACCGCTGACATGATGCCTTCGTCTCCTAGAAACGCCTGATGTTTGGAATACAATCTAGCATGATCATCCGATCAATTGACCTCACAGTTCCGCGTTTGGCGGAGACTGCTCCTCCCACTTAAGGCTGCGTTGATAACATTGCGACCGATTAATACCAAATTCCTTGGTTTTTAGGTGGCCGAAAATTTGTACTTGTACATACAATCTACAGAGGGTCCGTCAAGCTTATCCGTCAAGCACAGCCAGCATTTCGGGAATACGCGTCAATTTACGCCGTGGCGCACCCTCCGCCGCTGCTGATTTCTCGGCTTCGTCGATTTTCTGCCAATCTGAATAATCAACCCAACGAACACTCTTATTGGCAAGTAATTCCTCCAGTCCTGCCCGCCCGGCTTTACCGCCGTCGGTGCAATCTTCCTGAATCTGCCGAGACGCTGCGTCTCCATCGTGTTTGTTGGTACCGATGACGCCGGTCGGTCCGCGCCTGATCCAACCGACCGCATAGACGCCTTCCGATACGCGCCCTTCATCGTTCTGAATTACGCCATTGCGCTCATCGAAGGGAACACCGTCCAGCGGTTGGCCTTGGTAACCGATGGCCGGAATCACGATGCCGCATGGGATGTCGTAAGTTTCCCCTGTGCCGACAGCGCGACCATCGCGGACCTCCGTCTTCTCCAACCGGATGCCTTCAACCGTATCGCCACCCAGGATTTCAACGGGAGAGGCGTAAAATTGGAAATGCACGCGGCGCTTGCGGCCGGCCGGCTCCGCGTCGACAAAACTTCGGAGCGTTCCCAGGTTTTTATCCTTGAGACGACGATCCCGGTCGCTCATCTCCTCTTCCGCTGGCACCTCGTCCGGAATTTGCGCCGCGTCGATGATCGGCGTGCACTCTTGCAGTTCGCCCATCTCGCGCAATTCGACATTGGTGAACTTCGCTTCCACTGGCCCGCGACGGCCGACCATATAGACGTCTTCCAGCGGCGCGGCATGGATAGCGTCGGCGGCATGTGTCGCGATATCGGTCGTCGACATCTCGTCCGGCGTCTTGACCAAGACGCGGGCGCAATCGATCGCCACGTTGCCGTTACCAATAACGACAACTGCCTTGGTATTCAGATCCGGCTCCAGGTCGCGAAAATCGGGGTGGCCGTTGTACCAACCGACGAAATCGGCGGAGCCGAACACGCCCTTTTTATCCTCGCCCGGCACACCGAGCTTGCGGTCATACGGCGAGCCAATGGCCAGAACGACAGCGTCATAGAGACCTTTTAGCTCCTCGATACTGACATCTTGGCCGACATCGACGTTACCGAAATAGGCAACGCTATCGTTCAGCGCGGTCTTCTCGTAAGCGCGTGAAACATTCTTCGTCTTTTGATGGTCGGGGGCGACGCCGGCTCTGATCAAGCCAAACGGTGTCGGCAGTCGGTCAATGACATCGATTTCGCAGTCTGCCCCAGATTTAATCAACGCATCCGCCGTATAAAATCCGCTGGGGCCGGAACCGACAATTGCAACACGCACGGTCATCCGGGCGTTCCTCCATGGTACTTAATTTTAGTTACGCAATTGGGGCGAAACGTAGCGCAATCAATTCATGGACGCCATAAAGATCGGCGAAACAGATGGAATATTTGCCACGATCCCGTCGGACAGCTCTCAACCGCGATCCGGTGTTAGTGCAACACCAGTTCTTGGCGCACCGATCGGGTCTTCGCAGGACCGATATTCTCCCGGCTCATGACAGCGACCGAATGAATCGCCGCGTCGATATTGCCACGCCAATAATCCAAGAATTCATGCAACTTGGGATACTGAGGAGCGAAGTCGTTGAACTGCCACACAAAGCTTTGGATCAAGACCGGATGATCCGGCATGTAATACAAAATCTCCGCGGTCGTCAGCCGATAACCTTCCAATTGCAGTGCTAGATCATTCATCGCTCAACTATGCTCCCTGCTATTGTCCAACTAAGAACAACAGTCTGCGGGAACCAGATTTTTAGAGCAATAAAAATCAGCAATAACAATGCATTAGCAGCGTTCAATTACGACTGCTAACAACGACTGAATGGCTAAATTTTAGAGAAAGTAGAAAAATCAGAGGGGCCGGGACACATGTGCGCGACCCTAGTGCGCCCCGACCCCTTTAGCGTCACCCCGAAGAGCAATGCAAACTGAATGACGGCTAGCTTGCCGCGCGATAGCGAATGCCGAGGATATCGTCCAACACGGACAGGCCGTTATCCTTCGCGGGCGCGGCTGGCAAATTCATTTGAAAGTAAGAATATAGATCGAGCGCCGCGTGCTTTTCGGTTCCAAGGCGCAAATGCAGCATCAGGAAATGCGCATCATCTGCGGACAAAAGATCTCCGTCTTGCAGAAACTCAATCAGGCTCTCGGCGGCGCCTCGGCTCAGTCGACGCGGATCAAAGGTCGCTGCGGCCAGCGACAACAATGCGCTTTTCGCCGCCAGCTTGGGCTCGTTGACCGAATCAAAATGTCCCCCCGCGACCGGTAGTTCGCGGCGTTTGCGTGGCACGATCGCCATAGCTGCTAGAGTGGCCTCTTCCTGACGGGTGACACCGCGGAACGAATTCTTCAGCAACTCTATTTTCATGGCGCAAAATCCATAATTGTGATCTTTGCCTTTAAACAATGCATGTTCCGTGCCGATTATTTATCATTATCCATCAATGAGTTAACGCCCAAACTGGGCAAATTGTTCCCCTTTCGAGATGCTTGAAAGGGTCAAATCGGCAATTTTGTCCCAGTGCTAGGCAAATTTGGCCTCTCGCCCCCCGCAAAGGTGACAATGACAAGAAACGCTCATGCATGACGCATCGATTTCCGCGGATTGAGTGCCCTCGACATTTAACAAGCGCGCTTATAATATAAAGATCCAATCTCCCTACGCGCGAGACAGCGATGAGCGACGCATATACCGATAGTAGCGAAGAGGAAGTCTGGGCGGCCGAGCAATCTCCGGGGTTCTTACTCTGGCACTTGGAAAACCTCTGGCAACGCGAGCAACGGCGCACGCTCGACCCATTCGGCGTCACAACGGTGCAGTTCCTGCTCTTGTCCGGACGGGCGGCCTCGGGCGCCGGCGAGACCGTGTCGCAAATTGCTCTGGCGGGACGCTGCCGCACGGACCCGATGATGACGTCTCAAGTTGTGCGAACTCTCGCGCGGATGGGACTGGTTGAAAGAATGCGGGACAAGGTCGATAAACGTGCCTTCGCGGTGCGCCTTACGGAAGAAGGCCGGGCCCTGCAAAGCCGGAGCGAAGCCGCGGTGCGTGCAGTAGAGGATAAGTTCTTCGCGGCCTTGGGTTCGGATGTTCCGGCCTTCGCCAATGCGCTCCGAGTGCTGGGCGGCGAACGCCCGCGCCAACGAGTGCAGGCCAGCTCGCGAACTGCCTAGTTTTTATCAAAGAAGGTTTTG
>JABJCS010000510.1 GCA_018665505.1 Alphaproteobacteria bacterium | reverse complement strand
TGCAGCGCCGCAAGTTCGACCTGCAGCCGTCCTTCGTAAGTTCTCGCGCGGGCACCGAATATCTCTAGAATAAGCGCCGTTCGGTCCAAGACCTTACAATGCCATTCCAGCTCAAGGTTTCGTTGTTGGATCGGTGTCAGGGGATGGTCAACGATCGTGACATCGACGTGCTCTTCCTTAATTAACGCGCCGATTTCACTTGTCTTACCGCTACCAAATAAGGTCGCGGGACGAATTTTAGTGAGCTTCACTTCTTTCGAGGCGCATACCTCTAGCTGAATTGCTTCAGCAAGGCCAACTGCTTCCTCGATTTTTCGGTCTGAACTGTCACCTTTATCGTTGCGTGTCGAAAATACAGGAACGATTACCAGCGCAATCGTTTGAATGCCATCGGTGAGGGCGGGCAAATCTGTCATACGTTAGTGTATGACCCCCTATTCTTCTTCACCAGCGTTCGGCTCGAAAAGTTGCACGGGTTGAGCCGGCATGACAGTCGAGATAGCGTGCTTATACACAAGCTGGGAATGTGCATCCCGGCGCAATAGGACGCAAAAATTGTCAAACCAAGTAATGATGCCTTGTAGTTTCACACCGTTTACCAAAAAAATGGTGACCGGAACCTTTGCCTTGCGGACGCTATTCAAGAAGACGTCTTGCAAGTTTTGACTTTTTTCAGAAGACATGGATGCGCCCTGCTTTTTCGCCCCGGCGATAGATACCCGGAGTCTTGTTCCTTTTTCGTCTCAAGCGTTAACTATATAACAAGATTAGAATAGCTCAAAACTGAAATGTAAAACCTTTGAGTAACGTAATTCGTTTATTAGAGTGTCTCCAGTGCCTCAATATAGGTTTGATATTGCTCAATTAAGTTGCGGGTAAGCGCGCCCGGAGCTCCATCTCCGATCACGATATCATCGATCTGAACCACTGGTGTGACGAAAGACGTCGCGCTCGTGGTAAAGGCTTCCCGGGCGGATTTTGCCTCTTCGAGGCTAAAGGCGCGCTCAGCGAAAGCTACGCCACGTTCGTTCGCAATTTCCAGAATCGTCAATCTTGTTATCCCGTTGAGAATCTCCGATGTCGGAGCACGGGTAATCAATTCTCCACTTTCGGAGACGATCCAAGCGTTGGACGAAGTCCCTTCGGTTATGTAGCCATCGTCGTTTACCTGCCAAGCTTCATAGGCGCCGGCTTCGGCAGCGGTTTGTTTCCCGAGGCAATTCGGCAACAAAGATGTCGATTTAATATCGCAGCGAACCCACCGGATATCCGGAATCGTGACGACTTTCGCGCCGTTAGCGAAGCGTGGTGAATTTTCGTGCACGACCTTCTTCGTCGTCATTACCAGGGACGGCTTCACATCTTTTGGAAATTTATGATCACGAGGCGCCACACCGCGTGTAATTTGCAGATAGATCAAACCATCGGCAACGCGATTACGGGTCAGTAATTGGCGCATTAAGATGGCGAGCACCTGCCGGCTGACAGGCCAATCGATACGCAGTTCGGAGAGCGAACGCGCTAGACGGTCTAAATGCCCCTCTAAATCAATCGGTCTGCGCTTGACCACGCTCACGACTTCGTAAACGCCGTCTCCGAACTGATAGCCGCGGTCCTCGACATGCACAGCCGCGTCCGAATGCGGGATATACTGTCCGTTCACATATGCTAATCTCGCCATCGCGGATTCGATCCTTATCACGCCGCTAGAGTTAGAAAAATTCGAGCCTCACCGAGAACATCTTCTCGACTTTCTTCACTGAATGCGCCGCCGATAGGAGGATAACGCGGTCGCCGCTCTCAATTACCGACGTCGACCTAGCGATAATCACTTCGCCGTCGCGAACAATGGCGCCGATGATGACATCCGGTGGGAGAGAAATTTCCGATAAAGGCGCTCCAACCAAGGGTGATGTCTCTAACGCTTCGGCCTCAATCACCTCCGCAAATCCATCGCGTAGTGAATGGACCGAGCGGATGCGCCCGCGCCGAATATGCTGAAGTATCGTAGACACTGTAATTGCACGTGGATTGACGAGTACATCGATGCCAAGTGTTGTGACGAGCGGCGTATATGTATCGCGATTAACGAGCGCGATGGTACGTTCCACTCCGTAACGCTTAGCCAAAAGAGACGCGAGAATGTTCGTCTCGTCGTCGTTACTCACAGATACGACTGTATCAGCGTTCTGAATATTTGTTTCTTCTAATATTACTGTGTCGAGGGCATCGCCGTGGGTTACATGGGTATCATGTAACATTGGTACGATCCGACGTGCCCGATCGTTATCTTGCTCAATGATTCGGCCGGTGACGTTCTCCATTTCCTCGACATATCGGGCCAAGTTAAGACCGATATTACCGCCACCGATAATGGTGATGCGTCGAGATGCCTCTTGGCGTTCCTCGTGGCCAAACGTCGCGAGCGCTCGTGCGACGTGTTGAGTATCTGCGACGAAGTATACCTCGTCACCCGCGAACATTTGATCCGCAGAATGCGGCACGAACGCGTCTTCGCCGCGTACGATGCCAACGATACTAATGTTGAGGTCGGGAAATAATCCGGTTAATTGACGCAGTGTCGTGTTGATAACCGGGCAATCCTTGCCACAACGCACGCCAATAACACGCACACGGTCGTCGGCGAGCGGGATCATGTCAAAGGCGCCGGGTACCGCTAATCGCCGGCTAATGGCGCGAGCAACTTCAAGTTCCGGCGAAATGATCACGTCGATCGG
>JABJCS010000509.1 GCA_018665505.1 Alphaproteobacteria bacterium | reverse complement strand
TAGGTGACTTTGGCACCAAGGCGCTCGAGGAACCGGCAGGTCTCGATGGTGGCCGGATGTTCGATTTGCGTGGTGATGATGTGAGCATCGCCGCCACCGCTCTGGAAGTATGCGCCTTTGAGCGCGTGGTTTGTCGCTTCACTACCGCCGCTGGTGAAGATGATCTCCGACGACTTCCCGCCGAGCAGCTCCGCGACCTGTGTTCGGGCCTCTGCCAGGGCGGATTGCAGGTCGGCGCTTGCCCAATGACGGCTCGACGGATTACCGAATCCTTCGCGCAGATATGGCTGCATCGCGTCCGCGACTTCGGGGGCGATGGGGGTGCTGGCGTTATAGTCCAGATAGATGGGCACGGGTGGCCTCCCGGTGATTAGGCGATGGCCTTGCTGTCTTTAAGCGCGTTGATTTTATCCTCATCGTATCCCAGAAGGCCCCGTAGGACTTCATCGGTATGTTGGCCATGCATCGGCGGTGTGGCCGCCGGGCGGACTGGCGTTTCCGACATGTGAAGAGGTGAGCGGATGTTTGGCACGGTGCCGACAAGCGGGTGCGGCAGGTGTTCGACCAGGCCACGTTCTTGCACGAAGGGATGGGTCAATGCGTCGCCCATCTCGTTGATCGGGCCGACCGGCGCCCCTTCCGCATGCATTTTTTCGACCCAGGCGTCTCGTGTGTCCGTCGCCAGGGTTTCGGTGACGATGGCGTAGAGTTCGTCGCGGTTCACCAGTCGCTGCGGGTTCTTGGCGAAGCGAGGATCTTCGATAAGGTCGCTCCGACCCAATGCGGTGGCAAACTGCACGAAGCTGCGCTCGCTGGCACAGGTCACCTGAATGAGTTTGCCGTCCTTCGCCGGGAAGACACCGATCGGCTGAGCCGCGTTACTGCCGTTGCCGACGCGCGGCAATTCGGTGCCGTCCAGTAGATAGCGAATTCCGTAATGGGATAGGGAGGAGACGGCAACGTCGAACAGTGGCACCTCGATGAATTGTCCGCGGCCGGTGCGCTCGCGTGCGAACAAGGCCGCGAGTATGCCTTGAACCGCGAAATGGCCGGTCTGTGTGTCCGTGACGGCCAGACCTGTCCGCATGGGGCCGGACTCAGTACTGCCGTTGGTCGCCATTTGGCCGCTTTCCGCTTGTACGACCGGGTCATAGGCGGCGCGAGATTTTTGCGAGCCTTCCCGTCCGTAACCTGAGATCGAGCAATAAATCAGTCGAGGGAATTTCTCCCGCAAATCCTCGTAACCCACACCGTGGCGTTCCATCACGCCAGTGCGGAAGTTCTCGACCACGATATCCGCCGTTGCCAGCAGATCGTGGACCACTTTCTTACCCTCCGGATCGGCGAGATTAACAGCCACGCTGGATTTATTACGATTGAGCGAGAGGAAATAGGGCGAGTCGCATTTCATGTCCGGCGGCTTGTGATAGCGCAGGTCGTCGCCTGCCCTTGGATCCTCCAGTTTGATGACCTCGGCCCCCAGATCGGCGAGGCACATGGTGCAGTGTGGTCCGGCTACTATCCGGCTGAAGTCGATAACCCGGATGCCCTTTAGGGCACCTTCCAGCGATTGATTTGGCGACATGCTTGTTTTCCTCTCTTGTCCCGGGTTGTATTTAGCGCAATGTCATCAAGCTTAAACCGCGTTGTTTCGGCGCGAGGGATATCAGGGAGAAGTTTATGAGCGAAAATCAAAAAATCGCGATCGTAACGGGTGCGGGTAGCGGGATCGGCCGGGCATCGGCTTTGGCGCTGGTGGCGGACGGCTGGTCCGTAACCTTGGCGGGCCGCCGTACGGAGCCGCTGGAGGAAACCGCGAGCCTGGCCGGGGCCGATAGTGCCCGAACCCTGGTGGTGCCGACCGACGTTGCGGACGAGGACGCGATGCGGAATCTCTTCGATACCACGAAAGAGAAGTTCGGGCGGCTCGATTTTCTGTTCAACAATGCGGGCATGGGTGTGCCGCCGGGCGACCCGGATGAGATCGCCTTTGCCGATTGGAAAAAAGTTGTCGACGCGAACCTGCACGGCTCTTTCCTGGGTATCCATAATGCGTTCCGCCTAATGCGGGCACAGGATCCGAAGGGTGGCCGGATCGTCAATAACGGCTCGATTTCATCCTACACGCCGCGTCCGGGCTCGATCCCCTATACATCGACCAAGCACGCGGTGACGGGCCTCACTAAAACTGCGTCGCTCGACGGCCGCAAACACGATATCGCGGTTGGCCAACTCGATGTTGGCAATGCTGCGACGCCAATGACCGCGCGGATGGCGAAGGGTGTGCCGCAAGCGAATGGTGACATGATGATCGAGCCGACCATGGACGTGGACAATGTCGCCCGCGCCATCGTCTACATGGCCAGCTTGCCGCTCGACGCAAATGTGCAATTCATGACCGTGATGGCCTCGAAGATGCCGTATATGGGACGGGGGTAGTCGACGGGAGGTCGCTTCGGAAGGGTGAGCGCGCGTCCTATTTCACGAGCGCGATCACGCCCATCACGAGCACTAGTGCTACGACGACACGGCGAAACAGCGTCTCCGATGCGCCCTTGAAGAAATGGCTGCCGATCCAGATGCCGGCCATGTAGACGGGCGCCATCAACAAGCTCAGCAGCAGCGCATCCTGGCTGTAGAGGTCGTGCCATCCGAACGCGGCCAGGCGTAGGACCATGGCAAGGGAGAAATAGGCGACAATCCCGGCGCGGGTTTGAGCGGCGTTACTACCCTTGGCGAGCAGGAACATCACTACTGGCGGGCCGCCGAGG
>JABJCS010000508.1 GCA_018665505.1 Alphaproteobacteria bacterium | reverse complement strand
GGGCTAGTTATCTGGGACAGCCCCAAAATCATTTAATACAGGTGGGGTGTCGTCTATCCGGTAAAAGTCAATTCGACAGTACCGAGGTCGCCGAAATTCATGATGATTTCATCTTCCGGCTCAACCTCGAGCGGCTCCGCGCATGTGCCGGTGGTCACGACGTGTCCGGCGTCCAGAGTGAGACCAAGACCGGTGACTTCGTTGGCCAACCATAAAAGGGCGACGCGAGGGTCGCCGAGGACGTTCGATCCGATGCCGGTGTATTGGTCACCGCCGACGGCCTCCACGCTTACTTCGTGTTTCGAGAGATCGATATCCCGCCAGTTGGCGCTTGTCGCCGGTCCGAGCACGAATTCATGCGCACAAGCATTGTCCGCGATAAGCTGGGCTTCACCCGCACTGGCGAAATCATCAAAGCGTGAATCCGGCACTTCGATCGCAGGGTGTAGGCTATCGACCGCCGCCAAGACTTCGTCGATTTGATAGGCATCTTCTCGCGGGCCGAGAGCTTGGCCGAAACGAAAGGCGAATTCCGGCTCTGCGACGCGCATTCGGTTGGCACCAAAGGCCAATTCCGCACCGTCATCGAATACCCGCTGCGCTAATAGGCGGCCTGCAATGGGGCCGCTGACACCGATATGGTGTTGGCCTGCCTTACTGGTTGCCGCAATCTTCCAGCCGACGAGAGGACGCTTGCTCAAGGCTTCCAACTCGGCCTGGACCGCGTAACCTTCGTCGCGGGTGTGGGGGCGCAAATCTTCCGGTAGGCTATCGATGACTTCGCCTGCGTTCCAAAGCTGCCAGATCATATCGGCCGCACCCGCCATCAGGTATTGTCCTCGATGATGTGGGCGTTGGCGATCATGCTGTCCATGCTCGCGGGCATCGTGGCGCCGTCTGCAACGCGCTGGATGGCCGTCTTCTCGGCTTCTTGAATTTCGGCGAGTAGCACCGCAACTTCCTCGGCTTCTTCTTGGGGCACGACGACGACAGAGTCTGGATCACCGATGATGATGTCGCCCGGATTAACGTGGACGCCGCCCAAGGTTACCGGTGCGCCAACTATTCCAAGGCCCGTGCGTCCCGGTGAGTTCGGCGAAATACCTTGGCAGAAACAGGGTAATCCTACTTCGAGTATGCCCGCTTTGTCGCGTGCGAGACCATCTGTGACGAAGCCGACGATACCCTTGTTTTTCATCATGCCGATGGCGAGGTCACCGACCACCGCTGTACCTGAGAAGGCGTCGTTCGCGACGACAAGCACGTCACCTGGCTGCGCTTCATGTACGCCACCAAACATACCGGCGATATCGGCGGGTGCTGATTGCGCGGTAATTGCCGGGCCGACAAAGACCGATTGCGATTCATCGAGCGGCTTGATGCGATAGTCGAGGGCACCCCGGCCATTCATGGCGTCACAGAGATGAGAGGTTTGCGCACCTTTGAACTTATCGAGCAATGCCTGAGACGGTCGTTTAAACCCGCGATGGATTGTCAGGGCAGGGGGATCGTGGATCATTTATCTTTCGCCTTGTTCAGTAGATGGTTTTCTTCAAGCGCTCGGGATAATTCTTGTCATAGGCGTCGCCGTCGAAATCATTCTTGCTTAACCCTTGAAGGATATCGCCTGCGGATGGAAGTTCCTTCCGCTCGATCCGGGCCTCTGGATCCCAAAGTCGTGAGCGGGCCAAGGCCTTTTGACATTGGAAGTAGACCCGTTCGGCGGTCACCACGATCACGCTGCGGGGCGTCTTGCCGTTCATGTCGAAGGAAGCACAAAGGTCCGGGTCGACGGAAATGGCGGCGCGGCCATTGATCCGCAGAGTCTCACCCACACCCGGCACCAGGAACAGCAACGAGACACGCGGGTCCCGCACGAGATTGCGTAGTGTGTCGATGCGGTTGTTGCCGCGCCGGTCGGGGATCATCACCGTCTTCTCGTCAACCACACGGACAAATCCCGAAGGGTCGCCGCGCGGCGAACAATCGACCCCTTCCTCGGCGACGCTTGCCAGGACCATGAACGGTGACTTCTCGATGAAGGCGCGGTAATGATCCGAGATGTAATCGATCTCTTTGACCAGAGATTGCGCCAAGGGCTCGCCGTAAATGGCTTCGAGTTCCGCGATCGTGGAAACCATGTTCGGTG
>JABJCS010000507.1 GCA_018665505.1 Alphaproteobacteria bacterium | reverse complement strand
GAAACGGTTTGATCAGAAATGGCTGCCGATAGGAATAGAGGTTAACAACCTCGGCTGAAACGGCGATACCGGAGAATAATGGCGCGCCCACAATGATCGCTGCCAATAGTGCCGTACCGTTCCACCGTGATGTTTTAGCTTCAGTCCGTTTCATCATGTATCGCCTCAAATTTTGTGCAGTTGCAAATCATTCGCATTTAGAATGCCCACACTTTGATCTAATTGCAAATCATTCTCATTATTATGACCGCGCCAATTCGCCGCATCTATCCAGAGCGTAAATCAGAGCTCAATATACAACTTCCCGCAATCCAACTAAATGCGCATAGATAACTGTGCGCGGCATTCCACAGATTGCCACCCCGTGCCTGCCCCCCTAAAGTGCGGCTCTATAAAAATCGTTGGAACACACCGATGTGCGGCATTGCCGGTCTCGTCAACCTCAAGCGTAATCTCGACGGTAACGAACTCGCCCTGCAGGCAAAACGCATGGCGGATGCGTTGTACCATCGTGGACCCGATACCGGCGGGCAATGGACCGACGCCCCGAACGGTTTGGCGTTTTCATTCCGACGTCTGGCGATCATCGATCTCTCACCATCCGGCCGCCAACCGATGGTATCGCGAGATCAACGCTACGCCATCGTCTTTAACGGGGAAGTCTATAATTATCAGGAACTCCGCTCGGAATTGGTCGGGCAAGGCGTTTCATTTCGCGGCACCTCCGATACCGAAGTTATCCTCGAGGCGTTCGGTCGATGGGGTATCGAAGAGACAGTCAAACGATTGATTGGTATGTTCGCCATCGCACTCTGGGATCGTGACGAACACCGATTATGGCTCGTCCGAGACCGTCTTGGTATCAAGCCGCTCTATTTCGGCACCGTCGGAGATCAGTTCCTATTCGGCTCGGAATTAAAGGCCCTGCGCGCCGCCGAGGGATGGCAGCCGGAGATCGACCGGGATGCGGTCGCCGCATATCTCCGCTTCAACTACATCCCTGCCCCCCGCTCCATCTATAAGAATATCTTCAAATTACCGCCGGGTAGCCTGTTGTCGATAACGCCGGGCGGTGAACCCGATGTCCGACGTTACTGGAGCATGGCTGACGTGATCCAACAGGATCGGATTGAGGCTTCCGACGACCAGGTCATCAACTCCGCAGAAGCCCTCATGCGCGACGCGGTCCGCCGTCGGATGGTCGCCGATGTTCCTTTGGGCGCCCTACTTTCGGGCGGCGTTGATTCGACCACCGTGGCCGCATTGATGCAGGCGGAAAGCGATACACCGATCCGTACTTTTACCATTGGATTCGAAGACGCCGCTTATGACGAGGCCGGTGATGCCCGCGCGGTCGCGTCCCATATAGGCTCCGAACACACGGAACTCTACCTCTCCGCCAATCGGGCCCGAGACCTTATTCCGCAATTGCCGGATTGGTATGACGAACCCTTCGCCGATTCTTCGGCCCTGCCCACACGCCTCGTCTCCCAATTGGCACGCAATGACGTCACCGTGGCTCTGTCCGGAGATGGCGGTGACGAGGTGTTTTTCGGATATAATCGATATGTCGCCGCTGAAGAGGCTTGGCAGCGAATGTCGAAAATGAGCGGCTGGCGACGAAAATTATTCGCCGCCGCCGCAGAGAGCCTCTCCATCTCCGCCTGGGATCGCTTGGCGAAAATATTCCCCGCCGATCGCCGCCCCCGCATGCTCGGCGACAAGATGCATAAATTGGCCTCTGTATTCCGGCAACCGGATCAAAATGCGATCTACCGGCGGTTGGTTAGCCAATGGGACGATCCCGCCTCATTTTTGATGGAGGGAAACGAGACCACCGGAGAAGCTTGGCGAACAGCGGATCAGCTTCCGGATTTTGCCGAACGCATGGCATTTCTCGATACCATGACCTATTTGCCCGACGACATCCTCACCAAGGTCGACCGCGCGAGTATGTCAACCAGTCTGGAAGTCCGGGTGCCACTCCTCGACCATCGACTGATCGAATTCGCCTGGACCCTGCCGAAGAAAATGCGCATTCGCGGATCGACGACAAAATGGTTGCTCCGCGAAGTTTGTTACCGCCATGTTCCCCGCGAAATCGTCGACCGCCCGAAAATGGGGTTCGCCATCCCGCTCAATAAATGGCTTCGAGGTCCGCTCTACGAATGGGCGGACAGTCTTCTCGATGAACAGCGCATCGCAGAAGACGGATTGTTCGAGCCGGTTGCCGTACGCAACGCTTGGGAAGGCTTTCTCGACGGTAGAGGCAACAATCAACACGGCATATGGGGCCTCCTGCAGGCCCAGGCCTGGTTGGAGCGTTGGGCGTGAGCCTCAAAGGCCGCAAGATCATCTACCTGGTGAGTGAGGATTGGTATTTCTGTTCTCACCGGCTGCCACTGGGTATTGCCGCGCGGGAGGCGGGCGCCGAAGTGATCGTTGCCACACGGGTCAACGATCACCGGGCGCAGATCGATGCCGCCGGATTGCGCATCGCCCCGATTGAGATGCAGCGCAGCGGCACCAACCCTTTCACCGATCTCGCCACGATCCAACAGATCATTAAGCTGTATCGACACGAGAAACCCGATCTCGTCCATCACGTGGCCTTAAAACCGATCCTATACGGCGGCTATGCGGCTAAGCGAGCAGGCGTCCCGGCCATCGTGAACGCTGTCGCTGGAATGGGGTTCATGTTCATCTCAAACAGTCTGTTTGCACGCACCGCACGTCCGCTTATTGCGCGGGCACAGCGTGCCCTGATGAATCGGGCGAACACGCGCACCATCCTGCAAAACCCGGATGACGTGGAGATGTATACTCAGCGGATCGGCGTCTCATCCGACCGCCTCACCATCATCCCAGGCGCCGGGGTCGACATAGATCAATTCACCGTGGTGCCGGAACCGTTCGCCATCCCGACCGCCATTTGCGTGAGCCGCATGTTGCGCGACAAAGGCATCCATGAATTAGTCGCCGCGACGCGGCTGCTTCACGCGAAGGGGGTTGAACTTCGCGTCAGATTGGTCGGCCCGACCGATGACAATCCTGCCTCCATACCCCGCGCCACTTTGGCCGAGTGGAACCGTGAAGGCGTCGTCGAGGTGGTTGGCCCTTCCAAGGATATCGCGGGCGAATACGCGC
The DNA here is from genome assembly GCA_018665505.1 of Alphaproteobacteria bacterium. The sequence continues at coordinate 2,360 of JABJCS010000507.1, read as the reverse complement.
GGTCGCATATCGCGGTCCTGCCGTCTTACCGGGAAGGGTTACCAAAATCCTTGCTGGAAGCCGCAGCCTGCGGACGACCGATGGTCGCAACCGACGTGCCGGGGTGCCGTGAGGTTTGCATCGACGGCGAGACCGGATTGCGCGTCCCTGCCCGCACCATCGAGCCGCTAGCCGAAGCGCTGGAGCGCCTCGTTCTTGACCCGGCCCTCCGCCGACGGCTCGGCGAGAATGCACGTCACCGCGCTGAGACGGTCTTCGCGGAGAAGATCATCAACGCCCAGACATTGGCTCTCTATGAAGAGATGTTGTCCCGCTAAAGCACGTCCTGGTTCACGACCATATCGGGATCGAGCTTGCCGTCGAATTGATCCAGAATATTCTGCGCCGCTTGCACGCCCATTCGCTCCAAGCATTCCACGGCAGAGGCCGCCGCGTGCGGGTTCACCAGGACATTGTCCAAGGTGAAGAGTGGATGATCGCCCGGTGTCGGTTCGATCGCAAAGACGTCGATCCCGGCACCGAATATTCTCTCTGCCTTTAAGGTCTCATACAAAGCGGCTTCGTTGACGATGCCGCCGCGCGCGCAATTCACTAGGATGGCCGACGGTTTCATCTGCGCCAATTCCTCGGCCCCGATCAAGTTCTCGGTCTCGTCGCTCAGCGGAATGTGTATGGTGAGGAAATCGACTTCGCCAAGGACATCGCGAAAATCCTCGACCGGAGTCGCACCCGCATCCCGGATGATTTGTTGGTCGATATAAGGATCGCAAGCCAGGACCTCCATGTCGAAACCCTGACAGCGCCGGGCGACAATCTTGCCGATTCGACCGAAGCCGATAATCAGGACTTTCTTTTCCAACAATTCGACGCGCCCCAATTCCTGGCGCGCTTTCAGGAAATCGCCCTCTCTGGTACGGCGGTCGGTGGGGAGGAGACGCTTGGCGCATGCCAGCATAAACATCATCGCGTGTTCCGCGACAGAGGGCGAATTCGCCGTGCCGGTGACGGTCAGCGGGATATTCCGTGCGCTCAACGCTTCCACATTGACCCGGTCGTATCCAACTCCATGGCGGGAGACCACTTCAAGACCGTTCGCGTTTGCGACCAATTCAGGTGTAATTCGGGCGGAGCGCGCCAAAATGCCGTTGGCGGCGGTCACTGCTGCGGATAGTGCCTCATGGTCTTCCAGCGGTACGCGCATCAGCTCGATATCCGGACGCGCCTCCAGCAGCGCCAAGGCGCTGGGATGGACGTCGCCGTCAATTATAATCGTCTTCTTTTGGCCATCAGTCATCGCTGTCTCTCGCTTTATTGCGTCGCTTGCGCTTGTAGCACCAACTTCGCTCTCTAGATTGCTCCGTAAAGGACTAATTTTCGAGAAAGGCACAGGCCATGGAGCCGCTTTTTCATCTCTCGATCCCTGTCGACGACCTAGGCCGGGCGAAAGATTTCTATGTGAAGACGCTGGGGTGTAGCGTCGGTCGAGAGACTAAGGGCCGGTTCGACATTAATTTTTTCGGCCATCATATCGTCGCCCACCTCTCGCCCAAGGACGCGGGTCAGGACGCCGGCACCATTCCATCCGACGGCGCGACCTCACCACTGCGGCATTTCGGCGTGATCTTGGATCTCGATAATTGGCAAGAAATGGCGGACCGCTTGAACGCCGCGAACGTCGACTGGGTTTTGACGCCGCGTATCTCCTTCGAAGGTAAACCGGCGGAGCAGGGTATCATGCAATGCCGGGACGGTGCCGGAAATGTGCTGGAGTTCAAGGGCCAGCCCCGGGACCGCGTTTTCGCGACCGATACACCGAGTTAAACAAAACACACTTCAAGTAAATTATGTAAAATATTTATTTTTAATTTATGTTATTTTCATAATACTTCTGAATATCACCATATTATAAATAAAACTTAAATCATCTCTATAGATTACTTGCCCGCGCCCGAAGCAGAAATTCCCCACACGCCCGCCTCGCGAACAATCTTCCCCAGCTATGCTTCGCAGTTATTTAGCGACCAAATAAGTCCGCGACTTACTCCATCAAGAGGCATTGCCTGCTGCCTGACTTGGCAGCAGGAGCCATAGTATCAATCCGGTGATTCGACCGTTCTTCGGCAAGCCGACCCGGCCTCTATAGGCGTTAATTACAGCCCTCGTTCCTGGATCGACAATGGTACTCGTCGAAGCGAGACCCAATGCCGCATAAACTTGCTTGAGATACGGAGCGCCAGCATCCGAATCCAAGAATGTTTCGAGGACCGTCATATCGGTCGGCGGCGGTACAACGGCACCATACGCATTTGTGGTGAGCGTCCCCAATAAGATTTGGGGCTGTCCCAGATAACCGAGATTAG
>JABJCS010000506.1 GCA_018665505.1 Alphaproteobacteria bacterium | reverse complement strand
TCACCGCTAACGGAGCGGTGACAATCGTTTATCGAGACTGTGCGAAACGGGTCCGGATGTCCACTAATTCCCGGCAATTCGAGCGAGACGGTCAGACAATCGCGTATTGGACGCTCGGTGACGAGACGGCCGACCGACAATTCGTCTGGGCCCACGGTTGGGGACAGGACCATCACGCCTTTCTGCCGCTTGCCGAGACTTGGCAATCCAGTGCCTTCAATATCGTCTTGGATTTCCCCGGATTCGGTGTCTCGCCAAGACCAACTAACGATTGGGGAACGGCGGAATATGCCGATGCCTGCGCCTCCTTCCTCACAACACTACCAGCGGGCCGTCGGCTCTGGATCGGACATTCCTTCGGTTGCCGGGTCGGCCTGCAAATTGCCGCCCGGCATCCGGAATGCGTCGACGCTCTGTTTCTGGTCGCGGCTGCTGGGTTACAACGCAAACGCTCGCCGCTCGCCGCCCTGAAAGTAAAATCGAAAGTGGCGCTCTATAAGTCCCTGCGCGCGTTGCCGATGGGCGACAAGGACCGATTGCGCGAACGCTTCGGCAGCGCCGATTACGGAGCGGCGGGCGAGATGCGAGGCATCCTAACCAAAGTGGTGAACGAAGACCTGAGCGAGGTCGCCCGGCAAATCCGCTGTCCTGTGCGATTGGTCTTCGGCAGCGCCGATACGGAAACGCCGCCGGAACTTGGCCAACGATTGGCGGAACTCATCCCGGATGCCCAATACATTCAATTGGACGGACTAGACCATTATTCCGTATTAGGAGATGGGCGGCATCAGACGGCGTTCCAACTAAAGCAATTCGCCGATGCATTGGAGAATGAGACATGAGCGCACCGGTTTGGCTATTTATCTGGATCATCTTTCTCGTATTCGCGGCGCGGCGATTGATCCTGCTGCTGCATGTCTTCCAGCAAGAAGAATACGACGCTCCGCGGTTCCTCAAATGGATCGTCTCCTCCCGGTCATATGACAAACGTTTGAGCGTCAACATTCTGTTGCTCGTGGCCGTCGCGTATTTCATACCGCGCCTCGGCGGATGGATCCTCGTCGCCATCGTCGGCGGTTTCTTGCTGACCGCCGCTTGGCGTGAGCGGAACCCCCTTAAGGACGCCAAGAAAAAACTCGTCCTGACCGCGCGCGCAAAGCGCATCCTCGTCGTCGCGATGATCTATGCGGCGACAATGGGATTTGTCTTCTCTTATCTCTATCTCCCACCAATCCTGTGGCTCGTCCCTATCCAAACCATGCCGTTGATGCTGGCCTTTGCCGTTTGGACCCTGGCCCCGCAGGAAGCATACGTACAGCGGCGCTATTGGCGTGAAGCGCATGAGAAACTCGGGCGTCTGGAGGCTAAGGTGATCGGCATTACCGGCTCCTTCGGCAAGACGTCGGCGAAACACATTCTCTCCCACGTGTTGGAAGCCGCCTCGACGGGCCTCGCCACGCCCGGCAGCGTCAACACGCCGATGGGGATTGCCCGGATCGTGCGCGAGCAGTTGCGCCCCGAGCACCGTTATTTCATTGCCGAGATGGGCGCCTATGGGCCTGGCTCCATCAATCGCTTATGCCAACTGGCGCCGCCGGACTTCGCCGTCATCACAGCCATCGGCAAGGCGCATTACGAGCGTTTCAAGACCTTGGAGACCGTCGCGAGCGCCAAGTTCGAATTGGCCGAGGCGACCGTTGCGCGCGGCGGCAAGGTGATCGCCACTGAGGACGTGCTCTCTCACGCCCCGGCGCACGCCTTCGCTGACCGCTATCCCGACGCCATGATCGTCTGCGGTGAAGGGGAAACCTGCGACCTGCGGATACTGGCCCAATCACAATCCAAGGACGGCCTATCCCTCTCCCTGACGTGGCAGGGCGGGACGTACGAGTTCACCGTGCCGATCTTCGGCACTCACCAGATCACCAATATCGCTCTCGTCTTCGCAGTAGCCTGTGCCTACGGCGCCGATCCGGAGTCAGTGGCGCTGGCGCTGAAATCAACGCCGCAGATCACCCATCGCTTCGAAGTTAAGCCGGGCCCGAACGGCGCGGCATTGGTCGACGATGCTTATAACTCCAACCCCGAGGGCTTTGCTTCCGCCCTGGAAGCGCTCGACATATTGGTTGGGTCCGATGGCCGTCGGATATTAGCGACACCGGGCATGGTGGAACTAGGCGAAGCTCATGATGAAGAGCACACACGCCTCGGCGAGATCGCGGCGGCGCATGTGGATACCCTGCTCGCGATTGCACCCAGTCGGATCGAGAGTTTCGTCGATGCCTTCGAGCAACACACGGGCGACGAGACCGAGACCATCCGCTGCGAGAGTTTTGCCGAAGCGAACGACTGGATTGCCGAGAACGCGAAATCCGGAGATGTGGTCCTTCTCGAAAACGACCTACCGGATTTGTACGAACGCCGTCTCGGCATCTGAACGCCCCGCCAAAAGCCACTTGCCAGTCGACACAAGGCCGCATAATTTGTTTGTCTACATACAAGTTTAATGCAGCTCAGAGGGTCCATTGTCCGAGTCATCAAACGATACTCCCGTCATCGCCGGTATTGACGTCGGCGGGACGTTTACCGACCTGCTGCTCGTTGACAGGGACGGGGTCCGCGTGGTCAAGACACCGACGACCGTTGAGAATCAGGCTTTCGGAGTACTGGCGGCGTTAACGGAGACCGGCACGGCGCTCTCTTCCATCGGTGCCATCGTCCACGGCACCACCACCACGACGAACGCGGTTCTGGAGCGCAAACTTTCGCGCACCGGGATGATCACAACCCAAGGGTTCCGCGATATCATCGAGGTGGGCCGGCGCACCCGCCCTCAACCCTACGGAATGTTCGGTACCTTCGAACCGATTATCCCGCGCGATCTGCGCTTGGAGGTTGCCGAGCGGATGGATGCCGCCGGCAAAGTCGTAACGCCCTTGGATGAAGATCAAGTCCGCGCCGCCGCCACGCGCCTGATCGAGCTTGGCTGCGAATCCGTGGTCGTACATTTCCTCCATGCCTACGCCAACCCGACCCACGAGCAACGGACGACGGAAATCCTGCGCGAGGTTTGGCCGAACGACTACATTACCGCCGGGCACGAATTGTTGTCGGAATATCGGGAGTACGAACGCGGTGTCACCGCTTCCGTCAATGCCGCCGTCCGCCCAATTTTACATCGCTATATCAATCGCTTACAGGACGAATTGACGGCCCAAGGGTTCGGGCGCGATCTGTTGGTGATGAACGGCAATGGCGGCATGGTCTCGGCCCGCCTTGTCGACAAGGAAGCCGCTAAAACCGTGATGTCGGGCCCAGCGTCGGGTGTGATGGCAGCCGCGCATGCTGCCAAACGCGCCGGGATCGACAATCTCATCACCTACGATATGGGCGGCACCTCGACCGACGTCGCGTTGGTCATGGACGCAGTGCCCGCGGTCAGCAACGAGCTCGACGTTGAATACGCGATGCCGATCCATGTCCCGATGGTCGATGTGCGCACCATCGGCTCCGGCGGTGGCTCTATTGCCTCGGTGACGGATGCGGGATTGCTGAAGGTCGGACCGGAGAGCGCGGGCGCGACACCGGGTCCGGTCTGCTACGGTCGAGGCGGCGCAGCGCCGACAATCACCGACGCAAATTTATTATTAGGCCGACTGAACCCCGAAAAACTCCTGGCGACCGAAGGCACACCCGCCATCGACGCCATACGGCGGGTTTTCGAAGAGAAGGTCGCCGCTCCGCTCAGCCTTGACGTGGATACGTCGGCGGGCGCTATTCTACGGGTCGCCAACGACCGAATGGCCGGCGCGATAAGGATTGTATCGATATCGAAAGGGCATGACCCTCGCGACTTCACGCTCTTTGCTTTTGGCGGAGCGGGTCCCTTACATGCGGTATCGCTTGCAAAGGAACTTGGCATTCCCCGTGTGTTGGTGCCCACACGTCCCGGGATCACCAACGCGCTCGGCTGCGTCGTCGCTGACGTTCGGCACGATTTCGTTCGCACAGTGAACCGACCACTCGATCAGGTCGATATGGCGAGCGTGCAGGGTATATTTGCCGAACAAATCACTGACGGCCGGCATCTTATCGATTCCGAAACAATTGAAATTGACGACATGCGTATCCTGCACGGCGCCGATATGCAATTCATCGGACAAACCCATCTAATCTCGATCTCCCTACCCAGCCTCGACACCTCCCGAGAGGAGATCCAGCGCATCTTCGAAGCGGCCTATTTCGATCGTTTCCAGGTCGAACTGCCGGAAATTCGCGCGAATTTAGTCAATCTCAAGACATCGGTCATTGGTTTGCGCCCGGAATTCGATCTTGGGCGCATTCTGGACCCGTCCTTGCGTGCCGCCAGCGTCGAAGAGGCCACGGAGGGGCAAAGGCAGGTGTGGTTCGACGGCGAATGGCACGCCACCACCATCTATGCCCGCGACCGGCTGCCCATCAGCGGAAAGTTCAACGGCCCCGCCATCGTCGAGCAGATGGACACCACCATCGTCATCGAGCCCGGCAACAGCGTCGAAGTGGACCGTGACGGAAACTTATTGATCGAAATTGGGGACATCCGATGAGCGACATCGACCCGATTACCCTGAGCGTCATCCAAGCGGGGTTGCAGCAAGTCTGCGACGAGATGGATTTGACGTTTTCGCGCTCCGCCTTCTCTCCTGTTATCGCGGAAGCCAACGACCGTTCCGACGGCATCTACGATGCGGAGACGGGCGAGCTTATCGCACAGGGCGAGTTGGGCTTGCCGGTCTTCGTCGGCACGATGCAGTTCTCCACGATGACGTTGATCGATTTCATCAAGACCGGCAAAGCACTGCCGCCGGACGAAGGCGACGTCTATATCGTCAATGACCCTTATCTCGGTGGGACGCATTTGATGGATGTGCGCTTCGCCATGCCCTTCTACTACGAAGGCAAACTGTTCTCTTGGCTGTCGAACACCGGGCATTGGCCGGATATCGGCGGTTCGGTTCCCGGTGGATTTTCCGCGAACGCCACGGAAGTCGAACAAGAAGGCCTGCGCCTGCCACCGGTCAAGCTGGTGAAACGGGGCAAGATGGACCCGGAGATTTACGCGATCATCTGTTCCAACATCCGCATCGCCGATCAGCGGATCGGCGACATCAAGGCGCAGATCGCGGCGTTGAAGGTGGGCGCGCGGCAATTGACTGCTCTGCTCGACCGCTACGGAACGGATACGGTGAAATCCGCCGTCCGCGAATGGCGCGCCCGGGCCGCGCAACAAATGCGGGCCAAGATCACACAAATTCCGGACGGTACCTATCGGGGAGAAGCCTGGGTTGATTCCGATGGCGTCGTGGACGAGCCGTTGCGGATCGCGGTCTCCATCGAGAAGAAAGACGGCGATCTATATTTCGATTTCGAGGGGTCGAGCCCGCCCTGTCGCGGGCCGATGAACAGCGTCATCGCGACCACGCGCTCCTCGGTTTATCTGGCGATGAAGCACATCTTCCCCGAAGTTCCGATCAATGCGGGTACTTTCGATCCGCTACATATCAAGGACCCGGAAGGCACTTTCCTTTATGCGAAGTATCCGCGCCCGGTCTCGGGTTGCGCCGCCGAAGTCTCGCAGCGTATCGCCGAAGCCGTGTTCGCGGCTCTGGTCGAACCGCTCCCGGATATCGTCACGGCGGCCCCCGCGGGCTCAAGCGGTAATTTCGCGCTCGGCGGCTACGACCCGGAAAAGGACCGGTCCTTCGTGATGTATCAAATCAGCGGTGGTGGATATGGCGGCAACGCGGATCACGACGGCCTGACAAACGGCTGCTCGACCATCGGCATCTCGAAGACCCAGCCCATCGAAGTGCTGGAGCAGTACTATCCAGTGCTGTTTCACGAATACGGATTGCGGGAAGGCTCCGGCGGCGCCGGGAAACAACGGGGCGGCTTCGGCGTCAATTACACGGTCGAGCTGCGTCGCGGCGAGGCGCAAGCTTCCTTCGTCATGGATCACGGCCGGGTTGGCCCACAGGGCGCACTGGGCGGCGGTGATGGCGGCAAGAATACAGTTACCGTGCGGCGCGGCGGCGAATCCTATACACCGGAACATCTCTCAAAGGATCAAGATATTCCGATCCAACCGGGAGACATCGTCGCTGTCGGCACACCGGGCGGCGGTGGATTCGGCAATCCGTTCGAGCGCGACCCTGATGCGGTTCTGCAGGATGTGCGGCGCGGCTACTACACAGTAGATCAAGCGCAAGCGCTCTTCGGTGTCGTGCTCGCAGGTGACTTGTCGGATATCGACAGCGACGCCACCGCGTCCATCCGGTCGCGGTAGGAGCACCACATTGGCAAAATCACCCTCCCCTCCCTACAAGCTGGAAGACCAGATCGGACATTTGCTGCGCCGCGCCAACCAACGACACGCGGCGATCTTCTTCGAAGGCCTCGGTGCCAAGCAATTAACCCCGCTGCAATTCGCCGTCTTGGTCAAAATCAGTGACGAGGGCGAGGTCTCGCAAAATCTGTTGGGACGCCTGACCGCCATGGACCCGGCCACCGTGCAGGGCGTCGTGCGGCGTCTGCGCGAACGTAAACTAATCGACGCCCGACCAGATCCTGAAGATCACCGGCGCAGTCTCTGGAGACTTTCCTCGATCGGCGAGCAGTTCATACGTGAAGTCATACCGGCCGCGGAAGCCATCACCACGAAAACGCTGGAGCCGCTCAGCGCAAAAGATAGAAAGACCCTTTTGGACATGCTGAGAAAGCTCTCTTGAACCGGATATCGGAATAACGTAATTTGTTTG
>JABJCS010000505.1 GCA_018665505.1 Alphaproteobacteria bacterium | reverse complement strand
TGGATCTGGATGGGCGATCCGGCGCTGGCCGACCCGGCACGGATATTCCCGATCGAGAATTTCAACAGGCCGGACTGGGGCTTGACCGATGGCGGGGTGATGCCGCTCGATTGTCACTACCTGTGGATGGCGGACAATCTGCTCGACCCGAGCCATGTCGCCTGGGTGCATCGCACCTCCTTCGCGGGTGGCGGCACGGATAATGTTCCGCTCTCTGTCGAAAAGCACGATACGGGCGTGACTGTCTCGCGCTGGATTTGTGGCGAAGCGCCGAGCCCTTATTACGCCGATCTCGTGAAGTTCGAGGGGCCGTGTGATCGCCTCCAGCATTATGAAATGAACTTCCCGGCCATCGGAGTTAACAAGACGATCTTCACACCGGAAGGACAGGGCGGGCCGGATTTAACGCCCGATGAAAACACCTTCATCAATATCTCATACAATTTCATGACGCCGATCGATGATGCGCGAACCAAATATTTTTGGTTCCAGCACCGCAACACAGATGGGCAGCACGTGGAGATATCGACGCGCATGAACGACGGCGCTCATGCTGCATTCGCCGAGGACAAGGAGATCTTGGAAGCCGTGCAAAAGGGCATGGCGGAAATGCGGACGCCAAACCTCAATCTGACATTAGACGCGGGCGCGCAGCTTTTTCGGCGCGGGCTCGATGCATTGATCGAAGCAGAAGTGGATTAAATTACGGCTGATTGCTCTCGAGGAAGCTTCGGAAGGTCTCCGCGACTTCTTCCAGTTCCGCACGCCGTCCGATGGTGATGCGGAGATAATCTTGATAGGCGCCCCCAAATCGCCGCACGGCGATGCCTCGCAGGCGTAAATACCGGTCCGCTTCCACGGCGGAGCGCTCCGGGTTGGGGAACTCCACGAGGATGAAATTGGCCTGTGAGGGGACGACGTTCAAACCCATCCCGGCCAAAGTCTCGGACAGCCATAGCCGTCCCGACCGGTTCGCCTCAAAGATCGTATCGAAATGTTCTCGGCTCGCGAGCGCGGTGAGGGCCGCCGCCATCGATGTGCCGGAAAGCGGGAAGGTCGTCGAGACGCGTCGCACGTTGTCGATGATATCGGCGGCGCCGTACATCCATCCAATCCGCGCCCCGGCGAGCCCGAATATCTTTGAGAAGGTGCGGCTCATGACGACATTCTCGGCGCTGTCGATCAGTGCGGCGGCGGAGTCGTGACCCGGATCGTCGATGAATTCCTCGTACGCGCAATCCAGTACCATCAGCGCGTTCTCCGGCATGGCCGCGTGCAATGCGCGTACCTCCGCGCTGTTCAGATAGGTGCCAGCCGGATTTTCTGGATTGGCGAGATAGATCATCCTTGTGCGATCTGTGATGCCGTCGATCAGGTTGGCGACGGATGGTTTGAAATTCTCATCCGGCACCGAGACCACGTCCGCGTCATTTGCGAAGGCGTAGTTTGGTGCCTTCGGATAGCCGTTCTCGCTCCGCAACATCTCGGTCCCGGGGCCGAGATATATCCGGGCAAGGCGCGCCAATAGATCGTCCGACCCATTGCCGACCGTGATCCGAGAAGCGTCGAGGTCGAAAAATCGGCCGATCTCCGGCGCCAGGGCTTGGTCGACATTCTCGAAATAGCGTTCCAGATGTCCCGCCGCGTCGCGCACCGCAGTTATCACCTCTGGACCGGGTCCGAAGACGCTTTCGTTCGAATTCAGGAGGAGGTGTGGAGGCGGGAAATCTTCCGGCTCTTCATCGATCATATATGCTTTGATCTTCAGGATACCGGGCTTGGCAGGTTGGACGGTCATGATATTCCTGTGCACAGGTGTTTCATAATGGTGGGCCTATTACCCGAGCTCGACTTTCGGGTTCGCGCGGTCCTCCGCCTTCTCTATCTCGAAATAATCTGCTTGTTGAAATCGAAATTGGTTGGCGACGAGGTTACTTGGGAACGATTCGATCAGGATGTTTAGGCTCCGGGCCGCGTCGTTGTAGTGGCGCCGAGCCAGTTGAATTTGCTCCTCGATCTTGTCGAGCGATTGGTGAAGATCCGAAAAATCCGTATTCGCCTTCAGTTCGGGATAATTTTCGGCAACCGCGAAGACGCGGACGAGCGCCGTCGCCAGCAGTCCGGCGGTCTGTCCTTGTTCCTTTGGGGTAGTGAAATCCAAACTGCGGGTCCGCAGCGAGGTGACGTTCTCCAGAAGTTCACCCTCGTGATCCATATAGATTTCGACCGTCGAGACGAGATGGGGAATGAGATTGGCACGGCGCTTCAATTGCACATCGACGCGGCTCCATCCTTCCGCCACCATGTTCTTGTTCTTCACGAGTTTGTTGAAAATCGCGATGGCGTAGAAAACGACCAGGAGGACGAGAATGACGACAATCAACAATGCTTCCATAGTATTTCTGCTACGTGGCGGATTGCGGCGATGTGCGTATCGGGAGAATACGTACATCTGCATGCGGATTAAATAGATTGTTTGATCAGGTTGGCGGTACGCTTTCTATTCAACGCCTCGCATTACATTGACGGAGACAACCGATATACACGCCGAGCGGTGCCATGGAAGATAGCTGCCTTCTCCGCCGGTGATGCGCCTGTTGTGATCCGTTTAAAGGCATTCCATAACGCCGCATATCCGATCCCCATTTTTTCAACTGGAAAATTGCTTTCCACCATGCAGCGCTCCGGGCCGAAGAGTTCGATGCAGGGCTCGATATAGGGGCGCCAAAAATCGGCCAGCTCGGTTGAGCTGGGCGGGGCAGGCAGCGCGCCGTAGTCATAGGCCGCGAGACGCATCATCATGCCGCCGAGTTTGACGCTGACATTGGGGCATTCGGCGATTTCGGTGATCGAGGCCAACCATTGGGCGCGCACCTCATCCTGTTTGCCGCCATATGGTCCGTAGCCGAGCGGACCGCCGCAATGGCACAGAATGATGTTGGCGTCCGGATGGGCGCGGGCGAGGGCGAGGACTTCGCCGAGTTGCGTGTGAAAGACCCAAGCGTCGAGAGAGATGCCATGTGCCGCCAGGCGACCCAACCCATCGCTGAAAGCGGGCGAGGCATAGAGCCCCATATCTTTCG
>JABJCS010000504.1 GCA_018665505.1 Alphaproteobacteria bacterium | reverse complement strand
GTCCCGTCGGATGTCGCATCCCAGATTGGTTCAGCATTAATGGATTTCGCATCGCCAGGACGCTTTTGCGTTAGCTTGGTCTCCTAAGAAATATTCAAAAAATAATATAGACTATTGCAGTGAGGACCATAGGCACAGAAGCGCGGCTCGATCTCGCCCCCACCACACCCCATGCCCCGCCTGATTTGTGGGCGAAATCTAGTTTCAATGCAGCCCAAATGGTGGACTGCTAAAACGATGATAAGTAACTAATTGATTTAAATTGATTGTTGGAGGTCCGGGCCGGAATCGAACCGACGTATAAGGATTTGCAGTCCTCCGCATAACCACTCTGCCACCGGACCTCGGTGCGGACGGCGCCGCAATGCGCGGAGACGCGTGGTATAAGCGGGGTTTCGAGCAGGGTCAAGCAAAGTGGTGGGGTGAGTCCGATTGTGTTCGATAGAGGACCGATATATAACGTATGAGATACCTTTTTGGGTGGCCTCCAAGACGAATTTCACGGGAGAAAAGTGAAGATGGATTTCGGTGACGCGCGCGAAAATATGATCGAATGCCAACTTCGCACGAACAAGATTACCGATAGTCGGATTCTCGAGGCGATGTCGACACTGCCGCGAGAAAGGTTCGTGCCGCGCGAGCGTGAAGAGATGGCCTATGCTGATATGGACATACCGTGTGGCGAAGGTCGCTGCTTGATGGCTGCTATGGCCTCAGGACGTCTGATCCAAGAAGCGGGCATCAAATCGAATGATGAAGTACTCTGTATTGGTGCCAGCACTGGTTATTCCGTTGCTGTGATGGCAAATCTCGCGTCTTCGGTCATCGCACTTGAGAGTAATAAGGCGTGTGTTGAAAAAGCAGGGACGCTGTTTTCGGAGCTTAACCTTGATAATGCGGTTGTGGTGGAAGGCCCGCTGACCCGGGGGTGGGAAACCGAGAGCCCCTACAATGTAATCTTTATCGACGGTATGGTTTCTGAGATTCCAAATGCCATTTTTGATCAATTGGCGGATGGCGGGAGATTGGTCGCAATTGTCGACTCGGGGAATGGAATCGGGTGTGCGACACTCTATGTTAAACTATCCGGTAATGTTTCGAGCCGTGGAATCTTCGACATTAACGTCGGAAAGCTCTCTGACTTCGATAAAAAACAAGAATTTGTATTTTAATTCTTTCATGTTGCTACATGTTGTGTATTTAATTGTGAGGAATTGGCTTGAATTTGAAAGCCGTTACTTGAATAACCCGTGCGCAACTGATGTCCGTGCGGGTTGTTGGCGATAAATAAGGATGTCGGCGGCGTGATGGTGATCCAGGAAGTGAAAACAGACAGGGAGTTCGACAAGAATAAGTTTTCATTTGAAATGAAAAGAATTGTCAGTGTCGCAACGATAGCTGTTACCTGCGGCGTCTTTTCCATATCGGTAAATGCGCAGACGATCGAGGAAGCGCTGTCAAATGCGTATCTTACAAATCCAGGTTTGCAGGCGGCTCGTGCAGAGTTGCGGGCGACAGACGAGAGCGTCAACCAGGCGATCTCGAATTGGCGACCGAACGTGGAGTTCAGTACGAGCGCGGGCTTTAATCGGGTCGAAAGCGCCAGCGGGTTTTTCGGGTCTCGCGGATTACGCAAACCGAAATCGGGTGAAATTTCGGTTGAGCAAAGCCTATATCGTGGTGGACAAACGGTCGCGGAAACGGAGCAGCGCGAATTTGAGATTCAAGCGCAGCGCGCCGAGTTAACAGATGTCGAGCAGGGCGTTCTCTTGGATGCCGCCACGGCTTATATAAATGTCGTCCGCGACCAAGCTGTCGTGGAACTGCAAATCAACAACGAAAAAGTCCTATTGCGACAGCTGGAAGCGACTACCGACAGGTTTTCGGTGGGTGAAGTAACGCGAACTGACGTTTCCCAGGCCGAAGCGCGGCTGGCGCGGGCGAAAGCGGATAGAATTCAGGCGGAAGGTGATCTTGAGAATGCGAGGACAGTATTCGAACGTGTTATAGGAATGCCGCCCGCTGATTTGAAGTCGCCAGATCTAAAATACGAATTACCGGAAGCGCTTGAGACCGCCATTAGCGAGGCTTCGAAAAAGAGCCCTAATGTTGTTTCTGCTCTTTTTGTCGAAAAGGCGGCGCAAAAGAATGTCAGAAAGGTCACCGGCGAGCTACTTCCAGAAGTGAATCTTGAGGGTACGCTCAGAAAGTCGGCGGATCAGTCTTCCGCTGGCTCCACGAATGAATCTGCTCAAATTCTGGCGACATTAACAATCCCGCTCTACCAACAGGGCGCGGTCTCATCCCGGGTTCGCGAGGCTAAGCAGCGCGCGGCTCAGCGGCGCCTCGAATATTTGGATGAACAACGCGCGGCAATCGAAACCTCAAGAACAGCTTGGGAAGATCTACAAACATCCCGAGCGCGGATTGAAGCCTTTAAGATTGAAATCGAATCCAGCGAGATCGCGTTGGAAGGCGTCCGCCAAGAAGCGAATGTTGGCTCGCGGACTGTATTGGACGTTCTCGATGCGGAGCAGGAGCTGCTGGACGCTCAGGTTAACTTGGTACGGGCCGAACGGGATGAGTTTGTAGCGGCGACAGAATTGGCTGCGGCGGTCGGAAAACTGACCGCTAAAGAATACAATCTCGACGTCGATTATTATAACGAGACTGAACATTATAATAAAGTTCGTGACAAGATTTATGGTTTTGGTAAATAATAACCTTCCTTGTGCGATGTAGTTACAGTATTTGGTACCTATAACTTGGGGGTGCCGCTTTGTGTTTATTGATATGAAGGTTAGGCTATGAGCGAGGAAGACGGCCAACAAGAACCTTCGATGGAGGAGATTCTCGCCTCCATTCGTAAGATTATTTCCGAAGATGAGGATCAGGAACCCGAGCAGGAAGCAGCTCCTGCCGCGGCGATGGAAATCGCCATGGAGGAACCTGAGCCGGAACCAGAACCTGAGCCGGAACCAGAACCTGAGCCCGAAGAAGAAGAAATGGAGCTCGAGGAAGAATCTGATTTTGAGCTTATTGACGAAGATGACGAAGGCGATCTAGAACTTCTCGAAGAAGATCATGAGGAAATCGAGCTGGAATTGCTCGAGGACGATGAGGAAGAAGAATTAGAGCTTGAGCCGGAACCAGAACCGGAACCGGTTATGGAACCGGTACGTCATATCGTCTCGGACCCGACGCAACAGGCAGGTGTTGACGCCTTCGGCCAACTGGCCGGTATTATTGCGGGGCGCATGCAGTTAGGTCAGGGCAGGACCGTTGAAGAACTTGTCCAAGAGTTATTGCGGCCGTTACTGCGGGAATGGCTGGATCAGAACTTGCCTGAGTTGGTCGACGAATTGGTGAAAAAGGAAATCGAACGCATGGTCGAAAAGGCGAACCGTTAAGGTCCGCGCTCGCGACAGCGTATCGCATTTCTCATTTAACGTCCCTTAAAGACCGGTTCTCTTTTTTCCAGAAATGCTTGTGTCGCCTCGGCGGCATCCTCTGTCTTCCCGACTTCGACGGTCATGTTCTGTTCGAAGCGGTAACCGTCCCGCAAACTCATTTCCTCTATCGTATTCAGCGCATGCTTGGCGAGAAGTATTGCTGGTGGGCTTTTTGACGCTATTTCTCGGGCGATTTTCATCGCGGCTTCCATTAATTCATCCGTTGGAACGCAAGCTTCGACGATGCCGAGTCGGAATAGCTCGGAGCCGCCAATCCGTTGGCCGGTCAGCATCATGCGCCGGGTTTTAGAATGTCCGAAAAGCCGCATGGCATGCCGCCCGCCACCAAGCAGACCTACGTTGATTTCAGGCAACCCGAGACTGGCATTTTCCGATGCTACAAGGATGTCGCAGGACGCGACAATGGCGAGACCAGCGCCAAGGGCTGGACCGTTTATCGCGCCGATAATCGGCTTTCGGCACTCCACGATGGAGTGGAAACATTCGCGAGCGCGCCGGTTATGTTGCCATGCTTCACCGGGTGCCCCCGTTCGCTCGGCCTTGGCCTTCAAATCAGCAC
Organism: Alphaproteobacteria bacterium; assembly: GCA_018665505.1. The sequence goes on along the minus strand of JABJCS010000504.1, from coordinate 6,543 downwards.
CTGCGGAAAAGCATTTCCCAGCACCCGTCAGAACCGCGACGCGAATGTCGTCCCGGTCGCTAATTTCATCCATGGCCGACATCATATCATTGTGGAATTCCTGACCCTGTGCGTTGACAGGTGGATTATTCATCGTGACGACGGCGACGTAATTTTCGACGACGATTTCGATCTGACTTCCAGCCATGGCAGTAGCGCTCCCTGAGTATCTTGTGAATTTCATTGGAGAGGAACTAACCACATACGCTCGATTGTGAAAGCGACAATGGAAAGGTAGCATCTTGATATGTCACAAACTCAAAAACGGGATTGGAACTCGACCGCTGCCGGATGGAAGAAATGGCAGCCGATTTCCGAGAATGCGGCGCGAACAGCGACGGAAACGATGCTCGATATGGCGGGCATACAATCGGGCGACCGCGTTATCGACTTTGCCACCGGGCTTGGCGACACGGCAGCGGCCTGTGCACGCCGTGTAGGGCCGACAGGACAGGTCCTGGCGACCGATGGCGCCGATGCAATGCTTGAGTTTGCCCGCGGCTATATGGCCGAGCTGGAATTGCCCAATGTCTCTTTCGCAAAGGTCAATTTTAACGATATCGCGGTCGAAGAGGCTGGTTTCGATGCGGGAATCTGCCGTTGGGGATTGATGTTTGCCGAAGACTTGGTTGCGACCTTGTCTTCGTTGCGAGGATTGTTGAGACCGGGGGGATGTTTCGCGGCCATTGTCTGGGGGCCGCCGGAACGTGCCGAGGTGCAAACCCTAACCAATACGGTCCTAATGGAGTCGCTAGGGCTGCCACCGATCCCCACGGGAAAGGGGACGCCATTCGCGCTATCGGATCGGGATGCTTTGGAGCAAGAGTTTGCCAGGGCCGGGTTCTCCAATGTCGAGAGCCAGACTGTGAGCGTCGTCTACGATTTCAAATCAGCAGAAGAGTACGTGCAATATCGTCGTGAGCGGTCGTCTCTGGATAAAAACATTGCGCATTGTCCCGAAGCGGATCGGGAGAAGGCTTGGGAAACTGTCACGGCGGCGGCGCGCAAACGCGCGCGACCGGACCGTTCAGTGCGCTTTGTTAGCGAGACGACCGTGATAGCCGGCCAAAACGCCGTTCAGCAGTATTTTTAGGCGTCCGCCGAACGGAATTTGTTGGTCGGCACGAATGACGTGATAACCGGTTCACGCGGTTCGCTGACCCAAAGCACGCGATCGGAATGCATACCCGCGCCATAAACCGCCGAGACCGCTGAGCGGCGCATACGATTCAGTAACCGGGTGTCGGCGTTACCGACCGAGGGGTGCTCGCCGCCGTTATCGCTGACGACTTTCTCCCAAGCGGCCTTCCGGGTGCGGAGTACCTCCGGATCGGAAAGAGGTGTGCAATTGAGTTCATTTGCGTTGAGGTCGACTATAATTTCGTCACCTTCCTCGACGAAAGCGATTGGACCGCCAAGTGCCGCTTCCGGTCCGACATGACCGATAACAAGGCCAACGGAACCACCGGAAAATCTGGCATCCGTCATCAGCGCCACGACTATCTCGCGCTCACGGCATAGTGTTGTGATACGCGACGTCGAATCGAGCATTTCCGGCATACCTGGCGCGCCGCTTGGTCCTTCGTAGCGCACGATGATCATGTCATGGTTTTCAAATTTGCCAGGACTGTGTTCGAGCGTGTCCAGCAGGTCTTCTTCCGAATCGAAAACCTTGGCTTTGCCGATGAAGATGTTGTCGTCCAATCCGCCCTCGACGCCGGCGAGCTTCAGCACCGCGCTGTATTCCGGCGAGAGATTCCCGCCAAGGACGCGCAATCCTCCCGTCGGCTTATAGGGGTTCTCAACACTGTAAATGACCGTACCATCGGGCGCAGGTGGATTTAGCCGCGCAATCTGTTGCGCAAGCGTCTCACCGGTGCAGGTCATGGTGTCACCATTGAGGAGGCCAGCGTCCAACAATTCCTTCACGATAACCTGGATGCCGCCTTTCTCGTCTATATCAACCATCGAGTAATTACCGAAAGGGCGAGCGTCAACCAGAACCGGGACGATATTCTCGGACAAATGATTGAATTCTTCAGGTGACATGATGTCGTCGCTAAAACTCTTATAACCGGCGGCGCGCGCTATTTCTGGTGCGTGCAACATCACGTTTGTGGATCCACCGACCGACATCGCGACAATCATCGCGTTGCGGATGGAATCACGGGAGACGATGTCACGAGGGTTGAGGCCGGTAGCAACCATCTTACTCAAGATATCGATAAGTTCGTCGGGGAAATTCTTGGTACGGCGTTCATCGTCCGACGAGGGGGACACCATGTGTAGCGGCTGAAGACCGACGACCGCGATGAATGTTTGCATCGTATTGTAGGTGAACATGCCGCCACAGCTGCCATATCCAGGGCAGGCCGCGCAGGCAATCCGTTCTTTCATCTCTTCGTCTTCGTTTCCGGCGGCTTGGAAGCCGGAGATGATATCGATCCGCTCATTCGTGACTTCGTCGAAGCCAGGGCGAATCGGGCCATCCGACATGATTACCGCCGGGCGATTATGTTCCAGGACTGCTGCCAAGGTTCCCACAGGAGGCTTGTCGCACGCCACAACTGCGATGGTGCCTTCAAGGCCGCTGGCGCTTAAGTGCTCGCAAATCGTGTCGTGTGTGACTTCGCGCCCGATCAGGGAGTAGCGCATCTCCTTTGTGCCGTTGCGCATACCGTCCGATGTGGCGACAGTGTATTCCGGCTGAACCAAGCGCATTCTCAGTTGACCGGATTCGCTACCGATTCGGCTGCGCAACCGGTCATGGATGATTTCGACCTTGCGTTGGACACCTAGGTAACATTGCGAATCGCCTTTGTTACCCACCACACCGACGGACGGTTCATGAATAAGATCAATGTCCGTGCCGAGTTCCCGGGCAATTCCTATAGTTTGTGCACTCCGCCCAGGGTTTCTATCGATCAATACGGTCTTAGAGTTTCGCACTTTTTAGGTCTCCTTCATCATCCTTGGCCGAACTCGACGGTAGAATTCGGTGAACGCGCGGGTATATGCACATATTTACCGCAAATAGCAAAGTATCGCGGCGCGATGAGAGGCGAAAATGCACGCTAATATTCGCCGTGATTACAGATTTGGTGACAGCTTTATATCAAGCTTTCGCGAGCCGCCATCCGCGCATATCGTCGCGGTAAGGCTGTACTCATTCAAGTGATCGATTAGGAAGTTTTTCGTCGATTTTGTCTGATCCATGCACAGGAAAACCGCTATGATCGTTTTGTTATTGAATGTGCCTATGTTGGAACAGGTAATCGAGCGCCCGTGAGTCCGAAAGATAAACAAAGCAAATCCGGCGAAGGAACCAATCGGAACCTGCTTGGATTTTATGAAGAAGCCTATCGCACCGGCGCGGCAAACGTCTTCAGCAATTGGGAAGCAACCGAAGCGGATACCGCCGTTGCGGAGGCATTCGATTGGACCGGGCTGCATGTACTGGATATTGGATGCGGGACGGGACGTTGTGCCCGCAAATTAAGGGATGCCGGGGCGGCAGGGGTGGTTGCGGTGGATTATTCCAAAGAGGCCATACGGTTGGCGACATCCGAGACGTCGGACCGGGGGATTGAATTTATCTGCAGTGACTTTCTCGATTTCACTCCGGCGGCGACCTTCGATGGCATCGTTACCTTAGGCACACTTGAACATATGGATGATCCCATAGCCTTCTTGCGTCATGCGGCTCGACATATGAAGCCGAACGGAAAATTGGTCGTAACGTGTCCACATTTCATGAACCTCAGGGGGATCGTCTGGATGACGCTCTCCAAGCTTTTTGATATACCGATGTCGCTCTCCGATCTCCACTTCATCCATCCCTGGGATCTGGAGTCTTGGTGCGGAGAGGCGTCGTTGAAGGTCGTGTCGACGTCGTCTCTCGATGCCGCTCGGGGCAATGGTGATCGCCTCATCGTGGATTTCGAAAAACGATTGCCCAATGCCTTGAGAGACGCTGGATTACCAACCGATCGGGTTTCAGATATGATGGAGTACCTTATTAACTACACATCACATATAACTGATAATAAAGAATATAATGAATTTGAAGGGGCGACTGCTCTGTATGTTATCGAGCATGATGGGACGAGATGAGACACATTAAAATCATCGGTGCGGGCTCGATTGGGAACCACCTTGCGAATGCCGCTAGGACATTGGACTGGAAGGTCGATTTGTGCGATCGCGATCCGGCGGCGTTAGAACGTACTCGGCGGTCGATTTATCCAGAGCGTTACGGCGCGTGGGACGATGCGATTTCATTGTATTTGCTCGAAGATGCACCGGTTGGTGTCCACGATGCCATCTTCATCGGAACTCCGCCCGATGCTCATATGACGATTGCCATGGAAGCGGTTGGTTCCGGCGCAAAACTCGTGCACGTGGAAAAACCAGTGTGTACGCCGGTGCTGGAACAGGCTGATGCGATGATCGCGGAAGCCGAGGCGAACGGCGTTTATCTGACGGTCGGATATGATTTATTGCTGGGTGAAGCATTTCTTCGAATGGAGGCGTTATTGCGCGATCTGCCGATTGGGCCGATCAAGACCATTGATGTGGAGACGCGCGAACATTGGGGCGGTATTTTCGGGGCGCACCCATGGCTCGATGGTCCTAAGGACTCATATCTCGGATTTTGGTATCGGGGTGGTGGTGCCACCGGCGAACATTCGCACGGCCTCAATATGTGGCAGCACTTAGCGCTGGTCGTGGGCGCGGGCCGGGTTACAGAAATTTCGGCGTCGGCGGACTATGTGCGCGACGCACCGCTTGATTACGATCAACTCATGTCGATGAATTTGCGAACCGAGACTGGGTTGCTCGGCCGATGCGTCCAAGATGTCGTCACGCAACCGGCGCGTAAATGGGCTCGTATTCAAGGTAAAAACGGATTCGTGGAATGGGAGTACCTGGGAGCACCAGGGCATCATATTGTGCGCTTTGGGGTGGATGGAGAGGCGGTGAAGGAAGAGACGTTCATTGCGCGGAGGACCGATGATTTCCTTGCGGAGGTGAGGCATATCGGCGATTTGCTTGATGGTAGAATCGTCGCATCGGCTATCGATTTGCGGCGCGGTTTGGATACTATGATGTTGATCGCAGGGGCACATCGTTCCGCCGCATCCGGTAAGGCCGTGACGATCGATTATGGAAGGGGATACGCGTTGGAGGCCCTTGGATGATAGAGGGGAAACGTGTGCTTGCGATTGTCCCGGCGCGCGGAGGGAGCAAGGGCTTGCCTCTAAAAAACTTGCGCGATCTGCAGGGAATACCGCTCGTCGGTCTAGTAGGGGATTGTGCTGCGCAAGTTGTGGAGATCGACCGTGCAGTGGTGTCGACCGATCACGCGGAGATCGCGGCCGTCGCCATAGCGCATGGGCTCGACGTTCCATTTCTGCGTCCGGAGAATATCTCTGGCGACCGCATCGGTGATTTGGAGGTATTGACGCATGCGCTGCGGGCAACCGAGACCAATGATAGTGAGCGCTACGATATTGTCGTGATGCTGCAGCCGACGGCGCCGCAACGCGAAGCCCGCCATGTCAGTAGCGCGATTCGCATGCTAGTGGACGGAAATTGGGATTCGGTCTGGACGATGTCGCCAATCGATCTGAAGAATCATCCTCTCAAGATGCTGTCCTACGATTCGTCGGACGGAAGTTTCGATTACGATAATTCAGATGGCGGAATAATCATTGCACGCCAGCAGCTTAATCAACTCTATCTGAGAAATGGCGTGGCTTATGCAATAAGCCGAGAGTGTCTATTGGAGCAACGTAGTATCAAAGGACGCAAGAGTGGAGCATTGGTGTTGGAAGAAAATTTCATTAGCATCGATACACAGTGGGATCTTGATCTCGTCGAATATGTGATGCGCGGGCGCGACGCCGGAGAATCGGAATAGATGATATGAACGTACTCGACGGATTTGATTTCACCGATCTGTTCGTCTTTGACATGGCGAACAATCACCAAGGTAGTGTCGAGCACGGCCTCAAGGTCATCACGGGTATTGGCGAGGTCGCTCGAAGACACGGCATTCGCGGCGCAATGAAATTCCAATTCCGACAGTTGGATACGTTTATCCATCCGGCCTTTCGCGGCAATCAGGAGAACAAACATATCCCGCGCTTCCAATCGACTCGGATGGAACGGTCGGACTATCAGATGTTGGTGGATGCGGCGCGCGAAGAAGGCTTGATGACGATGTGTACGCCGTTCGATGAGGAATCGGTCGATATCATCGTGGATATGGGCTTCGACATTATCAAAATTGCCAGTTGTTCCGCTGAAGATTGGCCACTGGTGGAGAAAGCAGCGGAGGCAGGGTTGCCCTTGGTGTGTTCCACCGGAGGCATGACCTTATCGGGGATTGATTCTTTAAACAGCCATTTCACACATCGCGGCGTTGATTTTGCGATAATGCATTGTGTTTCGATCTATCCTAGTCCATCGGAGACCTTGCAACTCAATCAAATCGACGCG
>JABJCS010000503.1 GCA_018665505.1 Alphaproteobacteria bacterium | reverse complement strand
GACATCGAAATCGTCCGGCATCCCGCCGCCGCCGTTAAGGCCTTTGCGGAATGCGATGGATTGCAGCTGCCCTTTGAGGTCGTAGGACCACGAATGATAAACGCAGGTCAGGTCCTTTGCATGACCGCGGTCCTTCAGACAAACCAGCGCCCCTTTATGCGAACAACGATTAACGAGGCCATGCAACACGCCGTCTTCGTCCCGTGTCACAACAATCGGCGTCTCACCGATGGTGGCTGACTTATAGTTACCCGCATTTGGGACATCTATATCCAGGCAAAGGTAATGCCAAACCGGTCCCCGAAAAATGCGCTCCTGCTCGCAAGCATGAATCTCCGGGTCCGAGAACAATCGGAAGGGAACTCGGGTTACCCCTTCCGTCGGCCAGCTGAAAGGCACGTTCAATTCGTCTGTTTGGACCTGCGCCATTACATCGTCTCCTTGGTGTGCCACCAGTGCAAAGAAATCGACTGCAAATTGCAAGGCGGAAGGTGTCCACCTTTCATTTACCCGTGATTACGCCGAATTTCCGCCACTTTAGCCTTCCAAGAGACCGCATGTTAAGGTCGTCGCTCGCTTAAAATTTTTGGTCGATTAGGAGAATTAGTTGTGTCGGAGTCTGGTTTGGCGGAAACAGCGGAAGAAGTTTCCCGCATCGCATTTGGTTTCATGGCGTCAAAGGCGCTGTTCGCCGGGTTGCATATAGACGTATTTACCCAATTGGCCGGTGGGCCGAAAAATTCGGCTGAAATCGCCAAGGAAGCCGAAATCCCGATGAACCGAGTCACGACCCTGATGACAGCTCTCACCAGCATCGGACTGGTCGATCGGGAAGAAGAAGGGGAAATTTATTCCAACTCTCCAGGGGCTGAAGCTTTTCTCGCCAAAGGCGCCAAATACGAGTTCGGCGACTATCTTCGGTATCAAATCGACCAACAAATGTACCCGTTCCTCGGGCAGTTGAACGAAGTACTCGACGGCTCGCTCGACCCCGACGCAGTTGATTCCTATCAACATTGGATGTCCGACCCGGATCAGGCCTCCATCTATTGCGAGGCACAGCACGCCGGCTCACTTGGGCCGGGCCGGACGCTCACCCGACTGGTTGATCTCAGCAAGGCTAAAACCTTGCTCGATGTGGGCGGCGGCACCGGAGCCATGAGCATTCGGCTTCTCGAAGCTTTCCCAAATCTCGATTCAACCATTATCGACTTCCCAAACGTAGCGGAGATCGGTTGGCAATTCATTTCCGGCGCCGGAATGGTCAATCGCATCCGCTATATCCCGTCGAACGCCTTGACGGCCGAATGGCCGAAGGAACAGGACGCCATTTTGATGTCCTACCTGTTCAGTGGTATTCCGGGTTCGGAAGTGCCGCGGCTCGTCGAATACGCGTTCGATTGTCTCGCGGCTGGCGGTAGTTTCATGGTGCATGATTTCATGGTCGAGGACGACCGGACCGGACCGCCGATGGCGGCGCTTTGGCAATTGCAGCATATGGCGTTCACGCCTGATGCGCGTTCAGTGACGCCAGGCTGGCTGCGCACCCGCTTGCATGAAGTCGGTTTCGTCGACATCCGGGAAGACGAAATGATCCCGGGATTGACCCGCCTCATCCACGCCCGCAAGCCGGATTGAGCCATGGCACGGTCAGAATTTAAATTCGCATGGCCTTTTCGCGTGCGCTATTCGGAAGTGGACGGCCAGAAAATCGTCTTCAATGCCCACTACCTGACCTATTACGACACGGCGATTACGGAATATTTCCGCGCCCTGCCGTATGACTATATGGGGCAGGTGGAGCATACGGGACAAGACTTTCACACCGTGCGCACCTTGGTGGAATATCAACAACCGATCGAATTCGACGAGGATATCGAGGTGCATGTCCGCACCTCTCGCCTTGGCCGGTCGTCCTTGACGTTCCTGTTGGAAATTCATCCCGCGGGAAAAGACGATCTGCGGGCGACGGGCGAAGTCGTTTGGGTGAACACGGATCAAGCAACCCATAAGTCGGCGGCTGTTCCGCAGGAACTCGTCGATAAGATGGTCACGCTTGAAGGCGATTTGCTCGAGCGCTAAATCCCGTCGATCCGATAGGCCTTTGCCGCCGCGCCAGCGAACAAATCCAATTTCTCCGCATCCGATGCGCCTGCTGATATGTGCTTAAACGCGTTCCAACAGACCTGAAGGCTGCACCACCGCTTCTGAACCGGGAAATTCGATTCGTACATCGCGCGTGACGGGCCGAACGCCTCGATGCATGTCTCGATCCAAGGTTTCCAAGCGGCGGCCACTTCCTCCGAGCCCGGCGGCACGTCGCGGTCACCTCCGAAATCCGGCATCCGGATTGGCAGCGCGCCCAGTTTAACGAAAACGTTCTCACGCTCGCCGACTTTACTAATGCGCGTCCGCCAATCCTCGAAGACTTCGTCTTTCCGGCCCCGATAAGGACCGCCGAGAATCGGACTGCCGACATGATTGAGCACGATGGTGAGGTCGGGGAATGCATCCGCCAAGGCTGAGACCTCATCCAATTGCGGATGATAAAGCCAGCTGTCGAGGGACAGGCCCCGGCGCGCCAACACCCCCGCCGCTTCCCGAGATTTTGCGCTCACGAGCATACCCGCATCAGGCGCCACATTGCGGATACGCTCATCTGCATCCCACCCGGTCGAATAGCGCACGCCGCGAAACCGCCCGCCGGACGCTTCAATATGCCGATCCAATAATGGCTCGATCGCCGCGCCCAGCGTCATATCGACATTTCCGAACATGACCGCGCAGGCCCGCGTCGGTCCAAACGCACCGCTGGCGCTCATCGCTGCCTGACCGGTGACGAATTCCGTCTCCCCAAGGGACCGCTCCGCCTCTGGCCCGCCCTCGCGATACATCGAATGACATTCCGCGAAAACCGTCGCGACGACGTTGTGGCCGCAATCAAGATCGGCCGCCAGTTCCGGGATCAAATAGGTGTACCCATTGCGCAGCCAAAGGTGATGATGCGGATCGACAATGGGAAGGTCCGGCTCCAGAGCGTCTTCCGCGGTCTTGGAAAGCCAAGCGTCGTCCGGCGATGTTTGTCCTGTATTGGCTGCGATCTATATTTCCTCTCGATCCCGACTTTGCCTCTGTTGAATTAGGCTAAGTCTATACAGGGTTTTAACCAGAAGCAGTCGGCGCATACCGCGTGTTGCTTTATCGGTGCCGATTTCGCAATACGATTTTTCAGGACTTCGCCACAGGGCAACGTTATCGGTTCGAACAGAGCTCCTTGTTGTTGCCTATGAGCATCCATAGACAAAATCTCCGATTCTTAAATTTATCCGCGATAACGCGCAGCACCGAACCGCAGCATCAAGCCTTCACCCTATCCGGACTTTCGATAAGCTCATAATGGCATCACCTATTTCCAGCATGCTAAACTACTGACGTGTCTCATATAGCAATCATAACCGGTGGCAGTCGCGGCATCGGTGCCGCCACCGCGCGTTTGGCGGCGGAAGCCGGCTACGACGTCTGCATCAATTATGCGAGTGACGCGGAAGCAGCGCGGCAAGTCGTCGTCGAGTGTGAAACAAATGGCGGGCGGGCCATCGCCGTGCAAGCGGATGTTGCCGACAGCGCGGATGT
>JABJCS010000502.1 GCA_018665505.1 Alphaproteobacteria bacterium | reverse complement strand
CCATCCGCGTCATCCCTATGCGGGCGATCTGGTCTTCACTGCTTTCTCCGGCAGTCATCAGGATGCGATCAACAAGGGTCTGAAGGCAATGGAAAGTTCCAACAGCCAAGCATGGGACGTGCCGTACCTGCCGATCGATCCGCTCGATGTGGGGGCGAATTACGAAGCCGTGATCCGGATCAATAGCCAGTCCGGCAAGGGTGGCATCTCCTACATCATGGAGACTGAATTCGGCATCCAGATGCCGCGCGCCTTGCAGGTCGAATTCTCCGGCGCGGTGCAGAAAATCTCCGATACCAGTGGCGAGGAACAATCGCCGGACGATATATGGAAGGCCTTCGATCAGGAGTATCTGAGTGCGAAGACTCCTTATGAGTTCGTCGAGCATCAAACCCGCGCCGACACCCACGCGTCGGAGAAACGTCTGATGACCGCGACCGTGAAGAAGAATGGCGCGGATGTGGCCATTGAGGGCGAAGGCAATGGGCCGATAGACGCTTATGTTGACGCGCTCAAAAAGGATAGCGGGAAGGACATCAAGGTGTTCAGCTATTCCGAACATTCGGTTGGCGGCGGCTCCGACGCCTCGGCCATTGCGTTCGTCGAGACCGAAGTCGACGGTAAGCACCTCTACGGCATCGGCCAGGACCCGAACATTGTTTCGGCTTCGCTGATCGCGGTAACTTGCGCTGTCAACCGAGCGATTCGGAATGGTGGGTAATAGAAAACAGGTTCACCCCCATCCTAACCTTCCCCCCTCAAGGGGGAAGGAATACGAGCGTGCTCGAATCCAAAAACCCTTCCCCTTCACGGGGAAGGGTTAGTGGAGGGACTGCTTGCAATGACGCCGCCTCTCGTGACCGCCCTTTATGCCGGCCTCTGCGGGGTTCTCGCTCTCGTGCTGGCAATTCGGGTCAGCCTGCATCGTTCGAAGGAACGCATTGATCTCGGGGATGAAGGCAATGCCGAACTCTTCCGGACCATTCGTGTCCACGGCAATAACATCGAATCAACGGCGATCGTTCTCGTCATTCTGGCGATTGACGAGATGCTCGGCGCGCCAACTCTCGCGATTCACGTAATAGGAGCTGGGTTTTTCGTTGGGCGGATTCTGCACGCGCAAGGCCTGTACAAGACGCCCGGCCCCTCGTTCGGGCGTATCGTCGGGCAGTCGCTGACTTGGTTGGCGATGGCCGTTGTTTCCTTCTATGCGATCTATCTGTTCGCGGTTGGAGGGCGCCTCTAGTGGTGACGTTCAATGCGTTCAATGCGCAGTATCCCTGGGCGCTCCCGACCGCTTTTGCGGTAATTCTTTTGGTCGGTCTCTTCCTGCGACGACGTTCGCTGGCCGCTCGGGCGACACGCGCTACGCAGGGCGAAGGTGTGACGCCCCGCGAATGGAACCGTGCCCGCATCCAGTTCCTACTGACGCTGGGATGCGTGATCCTGTTGTTCTTGATCTGGATCCTGCAAACCTACTTTCCGCCGCATTAGACAGCGGCCCTTCCGGCGGGTACATCTGAGGTCGCGAAGGGGATTTTCGGAGAGGAAACGCCTATGGCGCAAGATGGCGATACGCTTGAATTATTGAACGATTTGGTCGGCAGGGCCTTGAAGGCCGGCGCGGACGCGGCGGATGCGGTGGATATCAAGTCAATCGGCTTGTCGCATGCCCAGCGTCTCGGCGAGGTCGAGCATGTCGAACGTTCCGAAAGCCGCGATTTAGGCCTGCGGGTTTTCTTTGGCAAGAAACAGGCGGTGGCCTCCTCGACAGACCCTGGTGCCGCGGCGCTTACGGAAGTCGTCGAACGGGCGATCGCGATGGCGAAAGCTGTGCCGGATGACGTGCATTGCGGGCTTGCCGATTCTTCTGAGATTCTAACTGGGGATATTCTCGATCTCGATATCGCCGATGACGAGGAGCCGTCGACCGAAGTCTTGGCCGAGCGCGCGCGGGCTTGCGAGCAGGCGGCGCGAAGTGTGATGGGAGTAACGAATTCCGAAGGGGCGGAAGCCTCCTGGTCGTCCTCCGATATATCCATCGTGTCCTCGAACGGTTTCACTGGTGGCTACCGCTCCACGGGACAGGGCTTTTGGGTCGCGGTCCTGG
>JABJCS010000501.1 GCA_018665505.1 Alphaproteobacteria bacterium | reverse complement strand
ATTCGGTTCAAGCCGTCGAGTTGATGTGGCGGTTCATGGGACTGGCCAATTCGGTATTCGCGCGTTGCGATGACGGAAGCGGGATTGTGGTCGGGATATTCCATGATGCGTGCGACGATTTCGGCGAGATCGCTGTCAAGGCCAACCCTGAGCCGACTGCGCTTGCCGATCAGGCATTCAATGCACTCCTCGAAAACGATTATGGCCAGTACGATTACCTGATCAGGTCTCTTTCTCCTGCTTTAGGCTCGGTGGGTCTCAATCACCTCAAGCACCGCTTCGTTTCGTTGTCGAAAGAACCGCTGCCGAAGGTGAGGACTGAAGATCGTGAGATAATTGGCTATGGATCTGGTGGGCCAGTCTATGGCGATGAATATGCCGAACGACATCGCAAAAGCGTTGTTAGCCTTGCATTACAAGAGATCGCCGATGCTCAGGGCGATGTGGATGCTTACATCACGCAAAAAAGCGAAGAGGCCAGAAGTGTTCCGGCTGTCTCTGCCCAGATTGCCAAACGCCTCCTAGTGGCCGGGCGACCCGACGAAGCTTGGGCGGCGATCAACGCTGTCGATGAAGACAGCCGTGGCTGGATACCGTTTGAGTGGGAGCAGATGAAAATTGAAGTGTTGGAGGCGCTCGGGCGTGGTGATGAGGCCCAAGAATTTTGTTGGTCTTGTTTCGAGCGGTCGCTGAATGGAACCCATTTGCGATCATATCTTAAACAACTCCCGGATTTCGACGACATGGAGGCTGAGGAGCGTGCGATGGCTCATGCACTGCAGTATCCAAGTGTTCATCAATCACTCAATTTCCTGATCTCTTGGCCCTCCCTGGACAAAGTGGCCGACTTGGTACTGAACCGTGCGGATGAACTGGATGGCGATCACTATGAAGTATTGACGCCTGCTGCCGATGCTCTTGAGGGCAATCACCCCCTTGCGTCTACGCTCCTTCGTCGTGCGCTAATAGGTTTTGCACTGGCAAAGGCTAGGTCGAAAAGATACCGCCACGCAGCTCGTCATTTACAGAAGTGCGAGAACCTCGCCGACTTGATTGAAGGTTTTGGACCCTATGAAACCCACGAAGCCTACGAAAATCGGTTGAAGTCGGAACATGGAAGGAAGTCTGCATTTTGGCGCTTGGTCGCCGCGTGAGCTTCGGCAAAGAATCAGTCCACCGCGACCAGGACCGCGAACCCCTATCAGGACTGGTCGAACGGGTAACTTTCCATAGCCCTGACACCGGTTTTTGCGTCCTCAGGGTCAAGGTGCGTGGCCATCGCGAATTGGTCTCAGTTCTCGGGTCCGCCGCATCCGTTCAACCCGGCGAGTTTATCCAGTGCAGTGGTCGGTGGGACAACAACCGTGACCACGGCATGCAGTTCAAGACGACTTTTCTCAAGGTGCTCCCGCCCAGTTCTATCGCTGGCATTGAGAAGTATCTTGGCAGTGGCATGATCAGGGGTATTGGTCCTCACTTCGCGAAGAAGCTGGTCAAGGCGTTTGGCGAAGACGTTTTTGATGTCATCGAGAATGAACCCGACCGGCTGCTGGAGCTCGACGGGATAGGCCCTAAACGGGTCGACCGGATCACCTCTGGATGGGCCGATCAAAAAGCGATTCGAGAGATCATGGTGTTTCTTCAATCGCACGGTGTTGGCACATCAAGGGCGGTTCGTATCTACAAGACCTACGGCGCCGATGCCATCCCGCTTGTCAGTGAAAACCCCTATCGCCTCGCCCGCGACATCAGGGGTATTGGCTTCAAAACCGCCGACCAAATCGCCGAAAAACTGGGCATTGAAAAGACTGCCATGATCAGGGCCCGTGCGGGGATCTCCTACACCCTCACCGAAGCCGTCAGCGAGGGTCATTGCGGCTTACCGGAGGAAGAGCTCCTTCCCGCAGCTGAGAAATTATTGGAAATCCCGACCGAAATTCTTCGCGATGCCCTCCATCAGGAACTTCAGGACGAAATCGTGGTCGCTGACACCATCGACGACCGGAGGTGTATTTTCCTCGGCCATCTGTGGAACGCGGAAAAAATCATTGCCAAGCGCTTGACGGCGTTGGCCCTGGGCAAACCGTCTTGGCCCAACATCGACACAGTCAAAGCCATTCCGTGGATCGAGCAAAAACTCGGCGTCACCTTGGCTCCCAGCCAGCGGGAAGCCGTTGCGAAGGCAGTTTCGTCGAAGGTCATGGTGATAACCGGGGGGCCCGGCGTGGGTAAGACGACCTTGGTTAATGCCATTCTACGTATCCTCGTTGCCAAGGGTGTGAAGGTAGCTCTCGCCGCTCCCACTGGCAGGGCAGCAAAGCGTCTTTCGGAAAGTACCGGCATGGAGGCAAAAACCATTCACCGCCTCCTCGAAGTGGATCCCAAACACGGCGGTTTCAAACGAGGCATCGAGGAGCCACTGGATTGCGATCTCCTGGTAATCGACGAAACCTCAATGGTGGACGTGTCTTTGATGGCATCGTTAGTCAAAGCCTTGTCGGATAGGACCAGCCTGATCCTAGTTGGGGACGTCGACCAGCTTCCGTCGGTTGGACCAGGACAAGTGCTTGCTGATGTTATTGGGTCTGGCGCTGTTCCTGTTGCTACCCTGACCGAGATTTTTCGGCAGGCCGCCGAAAGCCGGATCATCACCAACGCCCACAAGGTGAACGCCGGCCGAATGCCCGACCTTGATACGCGCAAGGACGGCGAGACCGATTTCTACTTCGTGGAAGCCCGTGATCCTGAAGATGCCGTTGCCAAAATCATTGAGATCGTGAAAAACCGCCTGCCTAACAGGTTCAGCTTTGATCCCATACAGGATGTTCAGGTGCTCTGCCCAATGAACCGTGGCGGTATCGGTGCCCGATCATTGAATGTGGATCTCCAAAAAGCATTGAACCCACCTACCGACGAAATTTTTGTCGAGAGGTTTGGGTACACCTATCGTGTCGGCGACAAAGTAATGCAGACCGACAACGACTACGACAAGGAGGTCTTCAACGGCGATGTCGGCTACGTTCGCAGCATTGATTCTGCCGCCCAACAAATGATTATCGAGTTCGATGGTCGGCCGGTCGAGTACCAGTTCGGCGAACTCGATGAAATTGCCCTTGCCTTCGCCGTCAGCATCCACAAATCCCAAGGATCCGAATATCCTGCAGTCGTCATCCCGATGATGATGCAGCACTACATGATGCTGCGGCGAAACCTTCTCTATACCGGCATCACCAGAGGCAGGAAGATGGTCGTCCTAGTCGGTCAGAAACAAGCCATCGGCATGGCGGTCAAGGGACGCGTCGAAGGCCAGCGGTGGTCGAAGCTGGGCGAGTGGCTGAGTTTTTCTAATTGAGAGGGCCGCTTAGCTGTCGGTCGGCGGGTTATCTCACAGCCTGCGCAACCACTCTTCGAGCGCGCGCGTGGCCCGAACGTCATCTCGATTGTACGTTAGAATGTCGTCCTTCAATGCCTGCTTCTTTTCGTCATTATCCGTGTTTAGAAATTCGAAATACTGGACGACGGACCATTGAGATCCTGATTCGTCGTTCTCCCACAGGAAATTCACCAGATCCGGGTGTTTGCAGATATTCTTCAGCCCATAGCCCGGCAGGGGGAGTACTAGGTTCTGCGTGACAGCCTTCCGGATGTCGTAGAGGGGTCCCTCGGTAGCATCGAGGAGCCAGGTGACGGTCGAATGATCCTCCATCGCGTACCTTTTTGCATAGGCGCGTATCTGATCCCGCTCGAAGCTCGCGAAATGAACCAGTTTCAGATCAGGCCATTGGGCGCGATAGGCGTCGACCAGGTCCAGGAAACGTAACCAGCCGTCCCGGTCATCTTCGAGACGGTCGGTCCAGACGTATTCAAAATCATCCAGCCCGTATGGGGGCTTCAGGAAACCCCATAGATAGACGTGCTGGAAGCCGGCTGGTGTCTGCGGATTGGCCTCGATGTCGAAATGCACCCAAGTTCCTTCCGGCAGCAAGATATCATTCAGCTTCGCGATCTCGCCGGTTTTCCAGGCGCGCGCCTGTAGTACCGCGCGCTGCTTTTTACCTTCTTTGAGGTATGGAATATCGGGGATTGAATCGGTATCCGCCGCGGCAAGATCGGAAATCATCCGAATACCGTGTGCCTCCAGACCTGGTAAGCTTCGACTGTCCAGACCGTATAAAAGAGAGAGTTCTTCTGCCGCCTGAAACGCAGGCTCACAGATTTCGTAATAAGGGCAGGCGAGGCATTTGCTGTTCCCGTAACGCACGTCGGGTGGATCGGCTTCCGAGAGAACCTGTTGCGCCTCAGAAATGAAGTCATCAAGCGGCCCGTCAAATTTGTCACCGACGGCTTTGGTCTCTCCGTCTCCGAGATACGCAATGCCGGGAAGATCGTTGCCGAGCAGGCGTCGATAAAACGCGATCTGGATACCGATTTCCTTCTTCAACGATCGCGAGAGCTTCGCGTCGGCCGCTTGATAGGTACCGCCGTCCTGGAGGATTAGAAAATCCGGCTTGCCGAACAGGCCGTTGGTTTGATCACGTAGTTGTGCCTGATAGATCACCGGTGTTTTATCGGCCATGAGATCCTGCGTGTGCTCTACGGAGTTGGCTTCTTCGAGTTCCGCCCCGCGGCCAAGTCGCTCCAGAACCGATTGCTCATGTGCCAGCCCTAGATCCTGGATCAGCACATCGAAGGGATCCGGTTCACTGGGTTCTATATCGGCCGGTGGGTTGTAGTCGTACCAGAGGCGCCGCTTACAGTGGCTGAACGAGACGATGTCGGAGGCGACGATATTGGGCATAGCGCAGATTATAGGGGCAATCAGAGGTGTAGCGGGAGATGGCACTCAATTTTCCGAGAATGAAGACCAACGTGAAATTGCCGTATATCAAGGTGTTGACGGATTCCAGAGAATTTAAAAATCTCAGATCACAAAAGGCAGTCTAGCGACCACCCTATTCCTCGCACCTCGAGCGGAGCCGGCGACCTCGCCACCCGGCAGCCCCGGTCCAGCGCTAAGAATGTCTGTTTTCTGCGGTTTCTTTCTAGTCGGTAGAGCAACTAACTTTTAATCGGTGGGTCTCCATCATTTTCGTGATCCAAAACACCATACGGTGCCGTATGGTACATATAAAACAAACCGGAGATCACAAAATCATGCTTCAGATTTACAACAACATCATGAATTCGAACAAGAACCCGCTGTCCGCATTGCCGCCTGCTCAGCGGATGCAGGCCATGATCATTCTCAGCGTTATGTGGTCTACGATCTTTTCCCTATCAACAGGAGCCTGGCTTTTTTACGGTGAACTAGTAGTCGGACATGTACTGGCTATCGTCGGCATCGGAATCACAGCGATGACGTTCCACGACGCGTCGAAGAAAAATCCTAATTCGGCTCCTGTTATTAACTAGTTGCCGCAGACTTTCTCCCCTCCATCGTCTTGTCGATGGAAACTTCCCCCGGCCTTGTGCCGGGGGCTTTTTAGACTTCCCCGGACGACATGATATTCGTCGCGTACTGATTTGGGGCTGCCGGGTGGGAGCTTCTGATCGGTGTGCAACTGCATGCCGGTGGTATAGGTCTGAAATGAATAAGAAATTTAGCTAAGCGGCGCAAATCTGTGTTACGTTACCCCGCCCTTTCCGAATAGCTGCTTGAAGATGCTCTTGTCACGTTCAGCGCGGAGATCATTCTTGGCCTCCTCCAGCCAAGTGTGCCCAGACAGGGATAGGACAAGTTCATCAATCTTACCGTATTTAGCAATGCCACCTCTTAATGTTGAGGGTTCACGGTCCAGAAAGACAGCTTGTGGAATGAGGCGTGAAAGAGCTCGCCGGCCTCGTTTTAAGGTCTGCTTCGACTTACATCTCTTGCTTAGTTTTGGGGGGGTTCACTTCGACGCAACGCAGCTAAAGTCTTAGAAGTGACATGCCCAAGTCTCTGCTTCCGGTCGATCATAACATCGCCCGTATCACGATATAGCTCGATCGATTCTCGATACGCTTCTAAACGCGCCTTCAGTGATTTTCTTCTCCAAAGGGGTAAATAGATCGATTTATATACTGGATAAGAGTCTAGTTCGTACCACTCGAACGAATACATGAATGACCGGCTGAAGCCATCGCGTTCTTGAGTATGTTGTTCATAGTACTTTTGCACCGTGCTGGGCGCGTACCGGGGCCAGCCAAAAACGATCTCCGCTTCGAATATAGCTAATTCTTTAGCTTCAGTCGGCGT
>JABJCS010000500.1 GCA_018665505.1 Alphaproteobacteria bacterium | reverse complement strand
CAGGCAGTTCGTGTTTTTGCACTTCTGGAATGTAGAACTGAACATAAGCTTGTTCGATTAGGTAGGTTCCGTTCGGGTCAGCATTATAGGATGTGCCGGGCGTGAAGCTTAATGTTTGCGTCGGTTGCCCTGAAGTTTCTACCCGGCGGCTGCCAATGTGGAAGCTTCCGAAATCCTTAAGCGAGATCATGTACTCGGTCCTTTTTCTATCTCTTGCGTCATTGCGGGTGCCGCTGATTTTGCTAAGTTGGAGTATCGGTGCCAACCGCCGAAGGAGATGCGTCATGTCGGTAAAGTTAAGTCAGCAGCAGATCTGTCAATACCAACACGAAGGGTTCGTGACGCCGGTTCGGGTTTTACCCGAGACGGAAGCGCGTGGTTTGCGGACAAAACTAGAGGCGGTTGAGGCAGATCAGGGCGGTAAGCTCGACCCGCCGCAACGCAGTAAGGCGCACCTCCTTTTCAAATGGCTCGACGATTTGATCCGCGATCCGCGCGTCCTCGACCCGATCGAGCAATTGATCGGCCCGAACATTCTTTGCTGGAATACGCTGTTTTGGATTAAGGAGGCCCATAGTTCGAGTTTTGTCTCCTGGCATCAAGATACAAAATATTGGGGACTCTCCAGTGAAAAGGTCGTCACCGCCTGGCTCGCCCTGTCACCGGCGTCGCTCGATGCGGGGTGCATGCGCGTGATGCCCAGAACCCATATCGGCGACGTGTTACCTCATGACGATCGATATCATCAGGACAATTTGTTGACGCGCGGACAGGAAATCACCGACGGTGTCAACGATGAAGCGGCTGTCAGTATGCCGCTCGACGTTGGCGAGATGTCGATCCACAACTACCGGCTTGCCCATGCCTCCGGGGCAAATATCACGGATGACCGGCGTATCGGCGTCTCAATGCATTTCATGCCGACTGACACAGGGCAGATCGTTGGTGATTGGGACAGTGCGGCGCTCGTGCGTGGTGAGGATACGTTTGGGAACTTTACCGCGACGCCGATCCCGGCCCACGATTTCGACGAAGAGGCCGTAGCCTTCCACGCACGTGCGGCCCAAGCAATCCATGAGATACTCTACTCGGATGCTAAAGAAGATACCGCGAAGTTGTAGGCGTGGAATGCTTGTGCGTTATGCTGAAGCTAAAGACTCTATTTTCTCGATCAGCAATTTTTCGTTGAACGGTTGGTCGAAGTCGGCCTTCTTTAGTGCGAGTGCTAGAGCGGATCTTACAGCTTCATTGTCTTTAGCTTGCAGAACTTTGGTCACGTTTTACTTCCTATTGGCGAAATGAGTTATGCGCGAGAAATATTTGCAAACGCAATTTCTACTCTCGTGCCTTGCCCTTTTCCACTGTGAATTGCAATCAATCCGCCAGCGCGTCCAATAAGTCTTCGTACGATTGAAAGCCCTAGTCCAGTTCCTTCATCTACTCCCTTTGTTGTGAAGAACGGGTCGAGCACGCGGTTGATCTCGTCAGCTGTCATGCCTTTTCCGTTGTCTTCTGCACGAAGCCCCAAGTCGTTTTCTTCAGATTTAAAAGTTGTGATTGTGATCAGACCGTTGCCGTCGAGTATTGCCTGGCGAGCGTTGCGTCGGTGAAACTCGTTGAATCAAGCGGCACGGGACCGGTCGCGTCAGATTCAAACTCAAGGTCTACATCGCGGGCCAACGACAAGTCGAGTAAGGGCTTGATTTGCCGTAAGCTCTGCTCGATATCCGCGATGGATTACGTTTCGGTGTTGGAATGACTAAATGCAAGAACGTTCTGAAAGAGTTCTGCTGCGTTATGAGCTGAACTTAAAATTCGGTCCAAATATTTTTGAACTTCCGAATCCTCAGCAACTTCATCTCGCGACAATCGGGTAAGTGTAATAATCGGCTGAAGATAGTTATTCGCCGAATGCGCCAATCCTCCTGCAAGCGTTCCTAAGGCTTGTAAGTGACGTATCGCTATCGCTTCCTGCTGGAGACGTTCTCTGAGGATAGTTTCGCTTCTAAGATTCCGTAAATTCCTGCTGGTAAATATACTAAGGGACACAAGGACAACGATGATAGCGGAAAATATCGCGATAATAATTTCGTCAAGTTCCCAGTGTTCGTACTCTCTGGACAAGCGATAGAGAGATTCGAAAGCGTCGACGCGAACAAGAACCCAGGATAAGCCAATTCCCCCAACGGAATAGAAGATAATCGGTTTCATCGGATGTGCATTACCGCGAACGGCTGAGCTCCAGTATGAGTGCGTTTATGTCGCTTTGGTCCTCGAGGGAGAGGGTAAATTCCGCCGCTACATCCGCGCTATCCGAGCCTATTACCGGAATTGCCAAAGATTTAAACTTCTCCACGAGCTTAGCCTCTTGGAGATTGAGATCACTTTCTGGTACCGCGACATCAAAATTCTCGTGAATAGCGGTGCCGTCCGAGAGATGCACGGTAACGCCGGCACCGCGATATCCGAAACTGTCGTCAATGACGGAGGCGACCTTGTCGCGCAGAGCGACAAGATCGGGTCGTGCCGCGAACTCCTCACTATAGACGTGCAAGGCGCTGGTCGGCTCATCCATAAGCGCCAAGGCCATGGTCATGCGTAGGCTGAACTTGATGCCGAGACCGTCGGTAGGGGCGGGAATGTCGCACATCTTGGTAATGCGTGTATGGACCCTGATCTCTACTTTCTCGACCTTCTCGAGATCGAACGCGGGATTGTCGCGGATCAACCGCGCGCATTCGATGGCGGAGTGGGTGCCATAACAGGCGGCATGATGTTTGAAGAGGATGGTCTCGGTAAAGAACGTCTCTCCCATTCCCTCGAGCGCGGCGTCCGCATTGAAGGCAATCCCATGGGTGGCAGCGAAACCTCGTGGGTGCTCAATCATGTCGCTCGCGCCGGTAAAGCCACGCGCCGCCCATTCGGCCGCACGCAGGCCACTTTCCGCCGCCATACCGGCGTGAAGCGGTTTGCACATCGTGCCGAAGGACGCCATGACCCCGGCCGCTTGTGTTCCGGCGATGCCGAAGGCGTGGGTCGTCGTCTCCGCATCCATGCCGAGTAACGATGCCGCTGCTGCCGCACCGCCGAAAACGCCCACAGTGGAGGTTTGATGCCAACCGTTATCGCGGGCGTCGCCGATCAGTGCCCCAACGCGCGCCTCGATCTCCACGCCGGCGATGAAGGCGGCCAGCAGTTCCGCGCCGCTCTTGCCGTCGCGCTCCGCCAATGCGAGCGCCACCGGCGCCACCGGTACCGACGGGTGTCCGCCGACGGACGGATGCACGTCGTCATAATCGAGCGCATGTCCCGCCGTCCCGTTGATGAGCGCCGCCTGACTTGGGCTGCCTTTTGTACCGAGGCTCAATAAGGTGGATTGCGTACCCAACCCTTCCGCCTTCGCTTGGTCGCGCAAGATGCTGACCAATGGCTCCTGCCCACCCGCGAGTGTGACGCCGAGCCAGTCAAGGAGGGCGTGTTTGCCGACGATTCGAGCCTTCTCGGAAATGCGGTCGAGGGTAAGTCCACAGGCATAGGTCGCAAGTTGCCGGGTGATGTCGGTGTGCGCCGTGGAAAAGTCCGGAGCTTGGCTCATGATTTTATCACCTATCGTTTGTGTCCTGGGAACAACGATAGCACGACGCTCAAAACCGAAAAGGTGGATTAAGAATCTCGGAGGGGATTTCAGACACTCATTCGCTGTCTCTTACATCTCGTATTGCGCGCCAAACTCGCTCCGATGTCAGCGGTATGTCGACGTGCTTGATACCGAGCGGGGAGAGCGCATCTACCACTGCATTGACGACGGCGGGGATGGAGCCGACTGTGCCCGCTTCGCCCGCACCTTTTACGCCGAGCGGGTTGGTGGGCGTCGGAGTGTTGTTGCTGACCACTTCCATGTGACAGAAATCGTCGGCGCGGGGCATGCAGTAATCCATGAACGAGCCGCTCCGCAATTGGCCGGATTTCGGGTCATAGTTCACGTCCTCCATCAGCGCCTGGCCCATGCCCATGGCGATGCCGCCGTGGATTTGGCCCTTTAGGAGTGGCGGATTTAGAGTCACGCCGACATCGTCGACGATGGAGTATTTTATCAGTGCTACCTTACCGGTATCCGGATCGATCTCGGTCTCGACCACGTGGCAGCCGTTTGGAAAGTTCGGGGCAGCCGGATTAAAGATAGCGGTCTCGTCGAGGCCGGGCTCGATCCCCTGCGGCAGGCGGTCGGCGTTATAGGCGAGGGCGGCAATGTCGTCGAGGTGTGTCTTGCGGTCCGTCCCGGCGATGCGGAAGGCACCGTCGGCGAACTCTATGTCATCGGCGGATGCTTCCAGGATGTGCGCTGCGATGGTCTTTGCCTTGTCGATCACTTTATCGGCCGCGAGCTTGATCGCGGAGCCCGCGAGCGCCGCCGAGCGGGAGCCGAATGTGCCGGTCCCTGTCGTCACCTGATCCGTATCACCCTCGACAACGCGGATTTTGGCGGGATCGATACCGAGCTGATCGCATAGCACTTGTGTGAACACTGTCTCGTGCCCCTGGCCGTGCGATATCGTACCGAGGAGAAGAGTCACCGCACCTGTTGGGCTGAAGCGGATTTGCGCGGATTCGTATCCCTTACCGGCCGCTTGCTCGATGGTGTTGGAAATGCCGATGCCGCGCAGCTTGCCCCGCGTCTTGGCTTCCGCGCGCCGCGCCTCGAACCCGTTATAGTCGGCCATCTCCAACGCGATTTCCATGTTCTTACCGAAATCGCCGCTGTCATAGGTGAAGATGAACCCAGTGTCGTAAGGCTCACCGATCCGTGGGATCGTGTTGCGGCGTCTGATCTCCGCCGGATCGATTTTCATTTCGTCTGCCGCGATGTCGAGCATACGCTCGATAACGTAAGCTGCCTCGGGCCGACCCGCACCACGATAGGCAGAGGTCGAGCCGCTATTTGTGAAAGCACCCGTGACCTGCACGTAAATTGACGGGAGGACGTAGGTGCCGCTCAAAGTGCCGAGATTGGCTATTCCGGAATGCGGGCCGCGCGAGGAGAGCTGGCCGCCCACGTTTACGACGGTTTTAACCCGCAGGCCCAGAATCTTGCCGTCTGCGTCGAGCGCCAACTCCGCTGCCGTCTGATTGTCGCGGGCGTGGTTATCGGTGAGTAGGGCTTCCGAGCGATCGGAAAGCCATTTGACAGGCCGCCCGACTTTCTTCGCGGCCCAGAGGACCAGCGGTTGCTCGCGGTACGTGCCGCCCTTCATCCCGAAGCTGCCACCGACATCGTTCGCGACGACCCGCATTTTGGTCTCTGGAATATGCAGGATATTGTCGGCGATATCGGCGCGGTTGCGGTGTGGCGTCTGCAGGCCGGAATAAAGCGTGTAGCGGTCCTCGAAGGCGTCATAGACACCAAGTGCGCCGCGCGGCTCCATGGAATTGGCGGAGACCCGGTTGATCCATAGGTCTTGGCGCACGACATGCGCGGCGGCCGCGAAGGCGGCCTCGATGGCGGGTTTGTCGCCTTGTTCATGGTAGTAACAAATGTTGTCCGGATTGTCGTCCCAGATGGCGGGTGCGCCGTCGCGCAGGGCCTCAGTGGCGACGGCGACCACCGGCAGGGTCTCATAGTCGACATCAATGGCTTCGGCGGCGTCCTTCGCCTGCGCCAAGGTCTCGGCGACGACGAGGGCGATATAGTCACCCACCATCCGCGCTTTATCCGCGACCAAGGGATAGTTGGGCGGGCTATAGAAGGGGCCGCCGTCGGGGCGTTTCAACGGCATTTCGCAGGCGACAGGTCCTAATCCGTCGGCCAGCCAATCCGCGCCTGTCAGCACGGCGAGAACACCGGGCATTTTCGCTGCCGCCTCGGTATCGATAGAGACGATACGCGCATGGGCGTGGGGCGAGCGCAGGATATACCCATGCGTCAGTTCCGGTATTTGAAGATCGTCCATATAGCGCCCACCGCCCTTGAGCAGGCGAGGGTCCTCGAGGCGCGAGACGCCTTGGCCGATAGCGAACCGCTCAACCATTCGAATTCTCCTTCAGGGATGCTCTGATCTCTGCCACTGTCGCGGGTTCGCTTCCGGCAGCTCGAATGCGTTTGACCGCATCCTCGACCCACCAGAGATTGCCGCGTTCCGAAAGCTTCGGCGCGTCTTCGAGGCCAACCCTGACATGGCCGCCGCGCTCGACCGCGGGTTCGATCAACGGGCTAATGTCCACCATCAATCCTGAGACCATCCAGGGAGCATCCGGTGCTACGTCATCCATCAATGCCAGATAGGCGTCGAGGCCGTATTGCTTCGGTGGAAAGCTGAAAGTGTAACCTTCCGAAAACATCAGCAGATAGATCGGTGTCGGCAGGATTGGAAACCGCTCCGCCATCGCAGCGCCGAGACGCGCGAATCCCGGCTCGTAAATCGCGTAACTTGGATGCAGACCGAAGCGCTCGCACAGACCCAAGCCGTAGCGAACATGGCTTAATGGGTTCAAATAGACGAAACCGTCGCGATCGTGGGCGATTTCGGTAAAGGGTGCGAAGTTGACGGAGCCAGGGTCGACGACCGACAACCAGTCGAGAAGACCGCGCTCAACCAATCCCTCGACAGCGGCGTGGCGCTCCTTCACGTGCTCCACACTCGGCGCTTCCTTGGAGCCGATCATCGGCAGCGTGCCGTAGACGATGGCGTCGACCTTCGCACGGATACCCTCGATGACTTTGGCATAGAGCTCGGTCTCGTCGCTTTGTTTGCCGGTTTCGGGGTCATAGGAATGAAAATGCACGATGGATGCGCCGGCTTCGACACAGGCGATGCCTTCGGCGATGAGATCGTCCGGCGAGATCGGCATCAAATGCTGATGCGCCTCTCCGCCGCCGCCATTTAGCGCCACTTCCAGCCAGGTTTTTTGTGTCATTCTTGTTTTCCACTCTCATACTTCGACAGGCTCAGCATGAGGTCTTTTATAGGCCTCACCCTGAGCCTGTCGAAGGGCGAGAGGGTGAGGGCGGGGCGGAAATTTACCGCCGGTTCTCCGAGATGAATGTTTCAATCTCTTTCCGGCTCATCGTGTCACGGAACATTTCGGCGCGCATCCAGACACGTTGTTCGCTGATTTTCGCAACCGCATCTTTCATGCGTTCCAGATCCTCAGGCGATTTAATATGGCTGATCGCTTCCTTCGCTTGTTCCATATAGTGATCGTGTTCGTCGTCGAAGATGGTTTGCATGGCTTTGGCGGTCAGCTCGTTGACCTTATTGCCTTTCAGCTCCTTGCCTTCCCGGAACAGTCTGGCACCGCCGCCTTCGGTAAAGCCGACCGCCGCGTTCAGCAACGGGTCGTTCTTGGCCACATAAGCGCGGCGCACATCGCCGAGTTTCTTTTCCTCGTCGAGCTGAGTCGTGTCGTCCGGAGAGATCGGGCGTCCGACCAAATGCTCAAAGATATCCGCGAGCACGACGTAGTGATTGAATTCTTGCACCAGCTGCAACAGCAGGAAGTGATAGTCGTGCCGGTCGATCCCGTTATCCACCTTTGGATACAGGTCGACGACGCCTTGCAATTCCTTGTGCAGCCCGTTGAAGAAACCGTCTACCGGGTTGAGCTCTTTCCACAGCTGAGCACGGAGATAGAAAATATGATCGTCGTCGCTCGCCTTGGCATAAAAGCGTTTAGCGATCTCCGCCTCGCATTCCCAATAAGGCCACGCGGCGTCGAGAAGTTGTTGTTCTAGATCCTGCATATCGTTTCCTCCGAGCCAATCACTCCTATGTCAGATATAATCCATTTCGATGGAATCGACCGGCAAAGCAAAATTATGGGAATTCAACCATGAGCGCACTCCCTGATACAGAGTTTGAATTCGTCTCCACTGGCGCAACGAAAGAGCGCGCGCCGGGACCGATCGGTGGGCCAGGTGCTTGGCGCGGGTCCGAATTATCGAAATCCCCGCAAGAATGGATTTATGCCCTGTCACCGTCGGAAATCTCCGAACTGGACGAGGCGATGAGGCAAACGCGGGAGCGCGATTTTCTGGCGATTGATAAAAACGCTTTCAGTCTGCCGAACCTTGGACCGCGACTGGCCGATATCAAACAGGAATTACTGGAAGGCCGAGGATTTGTGTTGATTCGAGGCATTCCCGTCAGTGATTACACGTTGGCAGAATCAGAGCGGATTTATTGGGGCATCGGCGCGCATCTTGGTACGGCACGGTCGCAGAACGCCAAGGGGCACTTGCTGGGGCATGTCTGCAATCTCGGCGACCAACTCGACGCGTTTGGTAATCCGGGCAAAGTCCGTGTCTATCAGACGCGGGTACGTCAGCGCTTTCACACGGACTCGACTGATTTTGTCGGGCTGATGTGCCTGCAGAAGTCGAAATCCGGCGGAGAGAGCAGTATCTGCAGTTCCGTGTCCGTGCATGACGAGATGTATCGTCGCGACCCCGACTTGTGGGCGACACTGTATGAACCGCTCTGGCGCGATCGACGGGGCGAGATTCCTCCCGGAAAATGTGACTATTACCCGATGGCGGCATTCCATTACCACGCGGGTAAACTCTCGACGATTTATGCCCGAGATTACATGGAATCCTGCGAACGTTTTCCGGAACTGCCAAAGCTGACGGACAGGCAGGTTGCGGCATTCGATTTGTTCGACGAAATCACCGAGAGCGCGGAATTTCGTCTCGATATGGTGTTCGAGCCGGGCGATATCCAATTCCTGCATAATCACCAAATCCTCCATGCGCGCGCCGGTTTCGAGGATTGGCCCGAAATAGAGCGACGCCGGCATCTGCTGCGGCTTTGGCTGTGCCCGGATAACGGAAGGCCACTGCCGGACAGCATGCTGGAGCGCTATTTAACGGTCGAAATTGGCGACCGAGGCGGTATCGTCGGGCAAAGTACGGAGCTCAACGTTCCGTTGGAGCCGGTGTAAGCGCCGCGTCGTTTTTTCGCTCAGTAGGTCCCGGCTCTTCGGCCGGGGAACGAAGTTGGCAAAGTAAAATCTGTCATTTCGGGACACGACTCATACCCGGAATTATGGCTTGAAAGACGCCTAATTTCTCACGGACACCAAGTAACGCTCAGGACCTAATTCCAGGTTCGGGCCAGGCCCACCCCGAAATGACGAAATTAGGACAAATGCCGTCGTATTTCCGGGAATCCCTCATCGTCAGTCATTGACCTTGCGCCGCTTAGGCCCCACTATTGTTGTTCGTTCCAAGGGGGGTCCCGTGAAGGGGCTGAGAGTTCGCTAGGCCGGGTAAAAATCGGTGACGCGTTGACCCTTAGAACCTGATCCGGGTCACGCCGGCGTAGGGAACTGGAACAGGCGCGGACGTCGCGCCATCCCACCTAAGCCATCCCGGGTCTCCGTAATTTGCATGGAGGAGATCCGCAATGCCTAAAGATTCAGATAGCAT
>JABJCS010000499.1 GCA_018665505.1 Alphaproteobacteria bacterium | reverse complement strand
CGTTGCAAGCTGCGCTCGACGATATCGTCGAACTCATCCTTTGTCGCGGCGAGGCCGTGAATGCGGGGGCCATAGGCTACGTTATCGTAGATTGATTTTGGGAACGGGTTCGGTTTTTGGAAGACCATTCCGACCAGAGCGCGGAGCTGGACGGCATCGACTGAGCGTTCGTAAATATCGTTCTCGTCCAGCAGAATCCGCCCTTCGACCCGGCATCCGTCGATGATGTCGTTCATCCGGTTTAAGCAGCGGATAAAAGTTGATTTTCCACAGCCTGACGGGCCGATGAGCGAGGTCACCATGCGGCTGCCGATGTCCAGATCGATTCCGAACAGCGCTTGTTTCGAGCCATAGAAGACATCGACGCCGCGCGCCGATATCTTCACATCGGGAACGGCATTCGAGACCGCGATGCCCCCATCTTGTATAATTGGTTGTGCCAATTGGGACATTACCAACGCCTTTCAAATTTCTGCCGCAAAATTTGTGCGGCTAAGTTCATACAAATTAGAAAACCGAGCAGAATCATGATCGCTGCGGAGGTCCGCTCAACGAATGCCCGCTCGGGGCTGTCCGCCCAAAGGTAGACCTGAACCGGCAGAACGGTTGCCGGGTCGGTGGGGCCATGCGGGACATCGACGATGAAGGCGACCATGCCAATCATCAGCAAGGGGGCACTTTCGCCGAGCGCCCTTGCCATACCAATAATCGTACCGGTCAACATGGCGGGCATTGCCAAAGGCACCACATGATCGATGACGGACTGCAGGCGGCTGGCGCCGACGCCGAGGGCTGCTTCCCGGATGGATGGCGGCACCGACTTTAACGCCGCGCGCGATGCGATAATGATCGTTGGCAGTGTCATGAGCGCTAAGACCAAGCCGCCGACGAGGGGAGCCGAGCGGGGCAGTCCGAAAAAGTTTAAGAACACCGCGAGGCCCAAAAGACCGAAGACGATGGAGGGAACCGCCGCGAGATTGTTGATGTTCACTTCAATGATGTCGGTCCATCGGTTCTTCGGCGCGAATTCCTCAAGATAGATCGCCGCCATCACACCTAAGGGAAAGGATAGGGAAAGGGTAATGATCAATGTCAGCGCCGATCCGATGGTGGCCCCGAGGACACCCGCCTGTTCGGGATCGCGGCTATCCCCGGCAGTAAAAAACCGCGTGTTGAAGTCTAGGGATACGGCGCCTGTGGTCCGGAGCGTTTCAAGCCAGCGGATTTCCTTGTCCTTCACGCGACGTTCGCTCTCCGGAAGACTGATATCGATACCACCCTTGTTGAACGTGTCGATATCCGATGATGCGGTCAGCGGAAGCGTCACTGTTTGGCCAATCAATGAAGGGTTGGCGAGGACAATCTGATAAAGCTCGAACGCGGCACCGCCGCTCACAAGCTTATAAAGAGCTTTCTTATCGCGCCGCTTTCGAACATCGGGGAAAGCTTTGCGAAGGCTTGCCTTTATCAATCCGCCATAATCCGCGCCGACGAGAGCTTTCGGGTCGCGATGTCCTTGCGGATCGATTACGGATTCGTCCAGATAGATCTCTAGCGCGATATTGGTTTGGACGAATGCGGAATGCCCTTTGTAGACGATATTGCCGAGCATAACCGCGAGGAAAGTCAAAGCGGTGCAAACCGCCAGCAGGCCATAGAATCTGAAACGCCGTTCCGCCGCATATCGTCGTTTCAAGCTGTCGCGGATAATGTCGGCGGTCGGCTTTTTCGTATCGATCGCCGTTCGAGTTGCCATGTCAGTCATATTTTTCTCGGTATTTCTGCACGAACCGGAGTGCGATGGTATTCAAGAATAGAGTGACGCAGAACAGCACGAGACCGAGGGCGAAAGCCGCTAGGGTCTTGGCGCTGTCGAATTCTTGGTCGCCGACGAGTAACGTGACGATTTGCACGGTCACCGTGGTGACGGCTTCGAAGGGGTTGGCCGTCAAATTCGCGGCTAGGCCCGCGGCCATGACGACGATCATGGTCTCTCCGATGGCGCGGGAGACCGCGAGCAGCACACTGCCGACAATGCCAGGGAGGGCTGCTGGGACAATGACGCGGATAATGGTTTCGGACTGTGTGGCGCCAAGGCCGTAAGATCCTTCACGCAGCGATTGAGGCACCGCTGTAATGACGTCGTCGGAAAGAGAGGAGATAAACGGAATGATCATGATGCCCATAACGACACCGGCGGCGAGCGCGCTTTCGGAAGAGACGGACAGACCCAGGATGTTACCGCTCTCGCGCAGGAGTGGCGCGACAGTCAGGGCCGCGAAAAATCCATAGACCACCGTTGGAATGCCCGCGAGGATTTCGAGTAGCGGTTTGGCGATGGCCCGAAACTTCGGGTTGGCGTACTCGGCCATGTAGATAGCGGTCATCAGACCAATTGGGACGGCGACGATCATGGCGATGGCGCTGATCAGAGCCGTTCCCGCGAAGATAGGCACCGCGCCAAAAGCGCCATCGGAGGCGACTTGGTCTTCGCGGAGGGCGATTTGCGGGCTCCATTCGAGGCCGAACAGGAACTCGAGAGGCGATACTTTCTCGAAAAAGCGGAAGGCCTCGAAAAGGAGAGAGAGCACGATGCCAACTGTCGTCAGGATGGCGACTGTCGAGGAAGCGACCAAGAAAAACATTGTAACGCGTTCGACTGCATTTCGGGCGCGAAACCCGGCGGCAATGAAGCGCTGGCCGAAGATAACGCCCACGATACCAAGGCAAAGTACGAGAACGAGCTTCGCTGCTGAGCTGGCCGCCAAGAAGGTGCTATAGCGTTCCGCCGCGGCATGGACGGCGGGTTCCGATGCGCTGCTGGCGATATTACCGGTGGCGATATTGCGAATGTCGTTCAGCAGAAGATTTAGGCGTGCGTCGGGTAGGGCCTGCAAACTTTGCGGCAATTCGGAGACGACAAGAGTGGTAACGATGGCCGACTCCAATGCGACCCATAGCGCAACGAGGAAAATTGATGGGATTCCACACCAAATCGCCACGTAGAGACCGTGGTAAGAGGGCAGCGAATGCAGCTTGTGCAGATGGCCGCCGCTCGCGGCGACGGCGCGGTTTCGGCCGAGGCGGTAGCCGAAATAGGTCAGGACCAGCAAGACGATGAAGACGACGTAGGTTTGCATTGTTTGGTATCGACCGGCTGGTGTTTTGAATTCGAATGATGGGTAGAGTGAGACGGTCGGTGTTTTTCCGACCGTCTCCGCACATTTCTTACATCGACAGATTGTTCAGCGACGAACCATCGGTTCGGAATTTCTTCCGCTCCGCATCGGGCATCGGGATCAATCCGCGATCGGCAAGATAGCCTTCATCACCCCAGGCTTTCTCGCTGGTGAACTCGGCGACAAATTCCTTGATGCCCGGAATTCTGCCGACATGAACTTTCTTCACATAGATGAACAGCGGGCGCGACACCGGGTATTCCTGAGCTGCGATGTTCTCGAACTCAGGCGTCACGCCATTGATCAGGCTGCCTTGAATCTTGTCGGCGTTCTGATCGAGGAAACTATAGCCAAAGACGCCGAAGGCGTTCGGGTTTGCATAGAGTTTCTGCACAATCAGATTGTCATTCTCGCCGGCTTCGATATAGCCGCCATCTTCACGAATGCCGCGGCAAAGCGCTTTATACGTCCTCTTATCCGTCTTCTTCATGGCTTTGAGCGTTGGAAATGTCTTGCAGCCGCCCTCAACTGCGAGCTCGTTGAAGGCGTCGCGCGTGCCAGAGGTCGGCGGCGGGCCTAGTACCTCGATCTTGGTATTAGGGAGTGAAGGATCGACGTCTCTCCAGGTCTTGTTGGGGTTGGCGATCAGTTTTCCGCCGTCTTTATTACCTTCGGGGACCAGCTTGGCGAGGGCCAAGAACATTTGCCGCAACGAGAGTTCCATTTGCGCGGCTTTTTGGGAATTCGCGAAAACGATACCGTCATAGCCGATTTTGATTTCGACGATTTCCTTAATGCCGTTCTGGGCGCATTTCGCGACCTCGGATTCTTTGATTCGGCGTGAAGCGTTGGTGACGTCTGGATGTTCGACCCCGACACCGGCGCAAAACAGCTTGAGGCCGCCCCCGGAACCCGTCGCCTCTATCTTCGGTGTTTTGAAGCCGCTGGTCTTGCCGAATTGCTCGGCCACGACGGTTGCGAACGGGTAGACGGTCGAAGAACCGACGATGTTGATTTGGTCGCGCGCTTCGGCCGCACCGGTCATCGCGACGGCGGCGAAGGCCGCAAAACCGAAAGTCTTCCTCATCATAGTAATTTGCTCCTGCAAAATAGATAAAATGCCGCGGGCGGTCCCGCGAGACATCGAGAACCTATGCAGTGGGAGACTCATTTTTATGACAAGTAAGTTTCAGTTTTGTGACAATGTTTCCGAACTGGCGGTTTTCGGTTCGCGCGGCAGGAAAACCTTGAATTCGGTCCCTTTTCCAAGCGTGCTGTCGACGGTGAGACGGCCGCGGTGCCGATTTACGATATGCTTGACGATGGCGAGCCCAAGGCCCGTGCCACCCATCGTGCGAGAACGGCCCTTATCCACACGGTAAAAGCGCTCTGTAAGTCGGGGCAAATGTTCGGCCGGAATGCCGTCGCCTTCGTCTGAGACCGTCACCATGATACCGGCGCCGCCCAGGTCCGGGATGCGGTCGACCTCTTCTACATTGATCCTGACTCTGGTATTTTCAGGGCAATATTTCACCGCGTTGTCGATCAAGTTGTGAAAAACTTCCGTTAGTTCGTCGCGATTGCCTGTGGCAAATATGTGGACGTGATTTTTAGGTTGTTCGATTGTGATTTTTCGCTCCGAAGCGCGTGCAGCCAGGGTATCCACGATCTCGGCGAGTAGTTGTTCCAAATCGACCTGACCTTCGGGTAAGATATGCTCGTTGGCTTCCACTCGGGAGAGTGAGAGTAGATCGTCGATCAAGCGGGCCATGCGCTTCGATTCGCCATCCATAATTTCGAGGAAGCGATCTCTCGCGGATTCATCGTCACGTGCGGGCCCGCGCAGTGTTTCGATGAAACCAACCAAGGAAGAGAGCGGCGAGCGGAGTTCATGGCTGACATTGGCGACGAAGTCGGCACGCATTTGCTCGGCGTTATGCTCTGCTGTCATGTCATGCATGATCAACACGGCGTCCGCTTCGTATTGCGCGGTCCCGGTCAAAGACGCGATTTGAATGTCGAAGCTGCGACGTACCGAATCCAACAACGATATGCGTATCTGGCGCTGCTCCGCGCCGTTCAGTACCTCGTCAACGGCGTCAAGAACATCGGGGTGCCGCAGCGCTAACGCCAACGCGCGGCCCTCGAGTTGATTGCCGAGGAGATTTTTGGCCGCGATATTTGCTGCCAGTATCTGTTTTTCCGCATCGATAAGGAGCACTGGATCGGGCAGTACATGAAGAATCGCGGTTGTAGCCGTGGTTTCCATCGGGTCCTACTTACGTGACGTACCTCTGTGTGGGATATGGTTGCTCTTTATCCAAGTTTAGACTCAATGTCGACCTCGTAACCTCTACGCTTGAGACAGCGGTAAGTGGGCGCTAGATTGCGCGACCTTATTTTAGACCACCTTGCTTTGGGAGATATTGATATGTCGGAAGTCGGCGGCGTTGCGGGCGATCGTTTGCGTTCACTAATTGAGCGGATCGAGCGCCTGGAAGAAGAAAAAGAGACGATTTCCGTCGATGTTCGTGAAGTGTATGCGGAAGCCAAAGCAACTGGATTCGATCCGAAAGTCATGCGCCAAATCGTGCGATTACGGAAAATGGAATCTGATGACCGTAAGGAACAAGAAGCCTTACTTGAGATTTACAAAGAAGCCTTGGGCATGGAAGCGCCGGCGACGCCCGAGCCCGTCGATATATAGCTCGCTCTAGAGCGAGCCGGCATCCGGGACGAACCAAAACGTATCGGGTTGGTGAATGCCGAGATGCCCGCTCGGCTCCCAGTTGTAAATTCCGTCTTCGGAGACATTGCGCAGGTGCTTGCTGACCAAGACCGCCTGCAATGTTCCGTTGATGAGGCTAATGACGAAGGTTCGATCCGCATGGATTTTCAACATCTCATGCCAGACCTTCTCGCGATCTTCCGGCAGCGGTGTTGACGCCCATTTGCGCAACAGCACTAACAATTGCCACGCTGCAGGTAAATCGAGAGCGGTGCCAGCTTGACCCGCGGTTTCCGCGAATTGACCCCATTTAGGCCATTGATATTGGACCTGCCGTGTCGGCGCGGGCTGCCAATTCCGCCCGCGCTAGACCGACCTCCATCAAACGGAGGCCCCTTTTGTTACGACAGGTGAGATCCATATCGTCCAACAACTTATT
>JABJCS010000498.1 GCA_018665505.1 Alphaproteobacteria bacterium | reverse complement strand
TTACTGCCACGCATCCGCGCCGAGGGCATTGAGAGCCTCGCTATCGGCTTAATTCACGCTTACGCTAATCCTGCTCACGAGCGCCAAGTTGCCGATATCATTCGCGCAGAGTTTCCCAATCTCTCGCTCAGCTTGGCGAGCGAGGTCTGTCCGGAAGTTCGCGAGTACGAACGCCAATCGACAACCTGCGCAAACGCATATGTACAGCCAGTGATGTCGGGGTACCTCGGGCGACTTCGTGAAGGCCTGGACGAACTCGGCGTTAGTTGTGACATGTTGATGATGAGCTCTGGTGGAACCTTAATGGGGTTGGATGCCGCACGGCGATTTCCCATTCGACTGGTTGAATCCGGCCCAGCTGGCGGTGCCATCCTTGCCGCGCAGATTGCTGAAGAGGAGTCACTGAAGTCCGTACTGTCATTTGATATGGGCGGTACTACGGCGAAGCTCGCGATGGTCGAAGACGGCCAACCGCATGTCTCCTACAGTTTCGAGGCGGCACGCGAAAAACGCTTCGTGGTCGGCAGCGGTCTGCCGATGAATATCTCCACGATCGAGCTGATAGAGATCGGTGCGGGGGGCGGCAGCATTGCTCATGTCGATGGCATGGGACTGCTTAAGGTCGGGCCACGCAGTGCGGGCTCGGAGCCGGGACCGGTCTGCTACGGTCGCGGCGGGACGGAGCCGACCGTTACCGATGCCGATTTGTTGCTGGGTTACCTCAACCCCGGCTATTTCGCGGGCGGCAGCATGCGGATCGACCGTGACGCGGCATCTAAAGCGGCGGAACCCCTCGCGCGGGCCTTGGGGCTTTCGGTTTCGGAAGTGGCTTGGGGCATCCACGACGTCGTTAATGAGAACATGGTCTCGGCCGCCCGAGTGCATATTGCGGAGCAGGGGCATGATGTTCGCCAGTTTACCCTCTTGGCGACCGGCGGTGCCGGGCCGGTTCATTCGTACTATGTGGCCCGCAAGCTCGGTTTGAAGCGACTGATCTGTCCGGCGTCGGCGGGTGTGGCATCGGCGCTCGGACTGTTGATTGCTCCCGCTCGTGTCGACCGCACGGGAACGGTGGCGAGCCGTTTCAGCGAAATGGATTGGGACGCACTCGAACAACAGTACCGGGATTTAGAAAGCGAGGCGTCGGTGGTTATCGCGGAGACCGGATTCGATCCGGTCGACGCTACCGTCACGCGGTTGGCGGATATGCGGTTTGCCGGGCAGGGCTTTGAGATTGTGTTGGAATTGCCGCCCGGGCCTTATAATGCAGATGCAGCGCCGAAGCTGCGTGCCGCTTTCGAGGAAGTCTACCGCGAAACCTTCGCGCGGACACCACCAGATGTAGAGCCGGAGATCATAAATATCCGGGTATCGATGGCGGCCGAAGTCCCCGGCGTCGATCTCAAATCCGAAACCGGTGCGTCGACGGCGGAGCCGAAGACCGGGACCCGGCCGGCCTATTTCCCCGAAGCCGGCGAGTATATCGAAACGCCGGTCTACGATCGAAACCTGATGACACCGGGGTATGCCTTCGAAGGCCCAGCCATCGTCGAGGAAAGCGAATCAACGTTGATCCTCGGGCCAGACGCCCGCGCAAGGGTGGATGAGCAATTGAACCTTATTGTCGATCTGCCAGAGGAGGGGTGAACGATGTCTGTTCTTATTACACTTGATCACCTCATGTTGAGCTCTTTGAAGCATGAGCTCACGGGTCGCGGCTTCGCCGTTCGACAGGCTCAGGGTGAGGACCTTTTAGGAGGATTGAAGAATGCCGAATGACGTAAACACCGCCTTCGATCCGATCACGCTCGAAGTCCTTTGGACCCGCCTAATTTCGACCGTCGATGAAGCGGCTGCGGCGTTGGTGCGCACCTCCTTTTCGACGGTTGTGCGCGACAGTCACGATTTTTCCTGCGTCATCACCGACGCCGCAGGGCGCTCCCTCGTGCAGGCGACAGACAGTATTCCGTCATTCATCGCCACCCTGCCCGCGACCATCAAGCATTTCCTTGACGTTTACCCGGTTGAGGATTTGAAGCCGGGTGACGTCCTGATCACCAATGACATCTGGATGGGCACGGGGCACCTGCCGGATATCAGTGTCGGCAAGCCGATCTTCCACGGTGGTAAGGTTGTAGGGTTCGCCGGGTCGACGGCGCACGCGCCGGATATTGGCGGTAAAATCCGCTCACCGGAACCGCGCGAGGTTTTCGAGGAAGGCTTTCAAATTCCCATCATGAAACTGATGCGGGCGGGTGAGCCGGATGAGACTTTCTTTCGCCTATTGAGACAGAATGTGCGCGCGCCGGATGAGGTCGTCGGTGATCTCTATGCCCAGTTGACCGCGCTCGACTTGATGGAACGCCGCATTAGCGAAGTGATGACGCAGTACGGGCAGGACGATCTGGCGCCGCTTGCGACCGAAATTCAGGACCGATCGGAGCGCGCCATGCGGGCAGCGATTAGTGAGTTGCCGGATGGCACTTATACGAATGAGATGCCGACCGATGGTATCGACATTCCCGTCACGCTAAAGGTTGCTGTGACCATCGACGGTGACGAGGTACGAGCCGACTACACCGGCTCCAGCCCGCAAGTCTCGAAGGCGATCAATTGCGCCATGTGTTACACCTATGCGATGACCGCGTATGCGGTGAAATGCGCGGCGGCACCGGATTTGCCCAACAACGAAGGGTCTGTCGCTCCCATCAGCGCATTCGCTCCGGAACGCTCTATCCTCAATCCGTTATTCCCTGCTTCGGGAGGCTCGCGTGCGTTGATCGGGCATTTCCTCCCGGCGTTGATCTTTGGCGCTTTAGCTGAGGTGATGCCGGATCGACTCATGGCGGGAACCGGTTCTCCCTTGTGGTGCGTGAACCTCGCGGGTGTGAAGCCGGACGGCAAATCATTCGCCAATCTGTTTTTCTTCAACGGTGGCATGGGGGCGAACTATCAGTCGGATGGGCAGAACTGCATGAGTTGGCCTTCGAATATTTCCTCGACACCAACGGAGGTGATAGAGCAGCTGGCGCCAATGCGCATTCATCGGCGCGGATTTCTGGCCAATTCCGGTGGTGAAGGGCGTTATCGCGGTGGGCTCGGACAAGAAGTCGAGTTCGAGTTCCTGAACGAATCCCCGGCCGCGTTGGCGATGCTGGCGGAGCGAACGAAACATTCCGCACCTGGAATTGCCGGCGGTGGTGAAGGTTCCCTTGGACGATTGGAACTAAATGGCGAGGCCGTCGATCCGAAGGCACAGCATATCGTAAAGCAAGGTGATCGATTGATCATCGCGACGCCTGGCGGCGGTGGGTATGGCCGCGTACAGGACCGTGACGATGCCGACAAGAACCGGGACGCGATATTAGAATATTCGGAGGTCTAAACGATGAGCGGCGCGGCAATCAGAGAACTGGAAGCGGGGCTTGCAAAGATTGAGGCGCAAAACGAGGCCCTCACGACATTCATCACTGTAACCGAGTCACAAGCTCGCGAGGATGCGGAAGCTGCGGACGCAGCAGCGGCGGAAGGGCGGTGGCTTGGCCTGTTGCACGGCATGCCGATGGCAGTGAAGGACAACATCGACACGGCTGGTGTGCGCACCACCAGCGGGGCTAAGTTTTGGTCGGAGCGGGTGCCGAACGATGATGCGCCAGTCATCAAACGATTAAAGGCGGCGGGCGCGGTAATCGTCGGCAAGGCGACGCTTGGCGAGTTGGTCTTCGACATTCGTTCCCATAACCCGGTCGTTGGGCATGCAAAGAACCCCTGGGATTTGAGCAGAAGCCCCGGCGGCTCCAGTGGCGGTTCGGCGGCCGCCTTAGCGGCGGATATGTGCGTTGGTGCGCTTGGTTCCGATACTGGTGGCTCGGTGCGTATCCCGGCCTCGTTCTGCGGTGTCTCGGGCTTGCGCCCAACCCATGGTGCGGTCCCGAATACCGGTGCGACCCAGGTCAGCGTGGCGAATGACACCATTGGTCCAATGGCGCGACGCGTGGAAGACGTCGCCCGTATCTTCGCCGTGACGGTCGGTTACGAGCCGAGCGACCCGCATTCCATCGACCATGATTTTGGTAATTTCCTACCGCGTCTTCATGACGGTATCGAAGGGCTTCGAATTGGCATCCCGCGCAATTTCTTCTTCGACAATATCGATCCGGATATCGAGACCGCAGTGAGAAATGCAGCGGATATTTTCGAAGGTTTGGGTGCCGAGTTGGTGGAAATTGATTTGCCGGGCGCGGAGCAAGCGTTCCCGCAAGTCTGTGTGCAAATTTATTGCGATGCAGCCAATTTTCATCGCCGACGATTGACCGAGGAGCCCAATGCTTTCAGTGCGCCGATCTACGAGCGAATGAAGCGAGGCCTCGAAATCCCAGGTGTTGATTATGCGGCGTCCATGCGGTTCAAGGAGACTTGGATGCGCACGGTTGGAGAGGCTTTCGAGGGCGTCGACGTGATCCTCAGCCCGACTACGCCTGTCCCAGCATTGCCGTTGGAAGATACCCCCGATCTACACGAACTCACAGGTCGCGCCGCGAGCCTGACCTATGCGGGCTCGTTGGCGTCCATTCCGGGTTTATCACTACCGTGTGGATTTACCACGGATGGTTTGCCGGCGGGCGTGATGCTGCAAGCGGCGTGGTGGAATGACCCGCTCCTATTGCAGGCGGGATGCGCGTATCAGAGTGTGACTGATTGGCATGGTAAGAGGCCCAGATAAAATTCTGAACCGAGACGAAGGTGATCGACCAATGTTCGCTTTCCTCGGCGTTTTCTGCTTTTATCAGCGGATACCATTCCAATAGAATTTACGGATTTCCGTGAACTGTAGATATGTCGGTACTCGCGGAACATTTTCATTGGCTTCTTAATTTTGGAAGGGAGAAGATGTTCATGAACAACGAGCAGCGTG
>JABJCS010000497.1 GCA_018665505.1 Alphaproteobacteria bacterium | reverse complement strand
ATGCAGCCTTCCGGAATGATGATCTCGATTGGTTTTAAGCATCCCTCATTCAAAGGGATCTTGTCGTCGACCAAGCAGCGGAAGACGTACAACACCGCGGACCGCGCGACGGCAGAGGGCGCATTGTAGTTTGACGGGCGCTGATCGCTGGTCCCCGTGAAATCCACAATGGCGGAGCGGCTATCCTTATTAAAGGAAATCTTCACTTTAATTACAGCACCTTCGTCTGTCGGATAGGCGAATTCACCGTCCTGCATGACGTCGATGACACGGCGCACCTGCTCTTCCGCGTTGTCTTGTACGTGTCGCATGTACGCATGTACGACATCCAGACCGAACTGGTCGATCATCTTATGGACTTCCTGCACGCCCTTGGCCCCGGCGGCGATCTGGGCTTTCAGGTCGGCGACGTTGTGATCAGGATTGCGTGCTGGATAAGGATGATCGGCGAGATGTGCGCGCAGTTTGTCCTCGAGGAACTCACCGCCGTCGACCAGCATGAAGTTGTCGAACAGGATGCCTTCCTCTTCGACCACTTTGCTGTCCGGCGGCATGGAGCCCGGCGTGATACCGCCGATATCCGCGTGATGGCCCCGGCTGGCGACGAAGAACAGGATATCCTGCCCTGCGTCGTCGAAAATCGGGGTGATCACGGTGACGTCCGGCAAATGGGTGCCGCCGTTATAGGGCGCATTGACGGTGAACACGTCCCCCGGCTTCATTTTTCCAGCGTTCTCGCGCCGTACTGTGCGGATGCTCTCACTCATGGAGCCCAGATGGATCGGGATATGCGGCGCGTTGGCGACCAACATGCCTTCCGGATCGAAGATCGCGCAGGAGAAGTCCAACCGTTCCTTGATGTTCACGGAAAACGCCGTGTTCTCGAGGGTCAGTCCCATTTGCTCGGCGATGGACATGAACAGATTGTTGAAAACTTCCAGCATGACCGGGTCGCATTCAGTGCCGATGGCGAACTCCCGCTCCAAGGCAACGACGCGGGTCAGCACCAAATGGCCTTTTGGTGTCAGTTCAGCTTCCCAACCGGGCTCGACGATGGTGGTCGCGGTTTGTTCGCGAATGACGGCGGGGCCCACGATGCGGGTGCCGGGCGCGAAGGTATCCCGGTCGTAGACCGGTGTATTGTGCTCATTGCCGGCCATGAAGGATGAGACTGTCGCGAGCACTTCGGCCTCGGCCGTGTTCGTGTTCTCCATTTCCTTCTCGTCGGTCTCGGTCATGACTCCGACGGCCTCGATGGCGGCGGCTTCGATAATCAGCGATTTTTCCGGCATGATGAAGCCATAGCGTTGATGGTGGGAGGCCTCGAAGCTCTTTTGCATGTCCGCCGGGCTCGCGACATCGATCAAATGCGGTGTGTCGGTGCCTTCGTAGCGCAAATGGGCGCGGCGCAACACTTCGATCTGTGCGTCGGCAATGCCTTGGCGGGTCAATTCTTTGGTTGCTTCACCAGCCAATTCGTCGAGCGTGGTGTTGAGCGCCGCCATGGCGCCATCTTCGAGTGTCGTTTCCACCGCGCGCTCGCGCAACGCCCGGATATCGGCCAATCCCATGCCGTAGGCTGAAAGTACACCGGCGAAGGGATGGGTCAGCACCTTAGTCATGCCCAAGGCATCTGCCACAAGGCACGCATGCTGTCCGCCCGCACCGCCGAAGCAATTGAGCGTGTAACCGGTCACATCGTAGCCGCGCTGGACGGAGATTTTCTTGATCGCGTTGGCCATGTTTTCGACGGCGATTTTGAGATATCCGTCGGCAACTTCGACCGGGGAGCGGTGATCGCCAGTGGCCTCATGAATGTCGCGGGCCAGCGCGTCAAATTTCTCGCGAACCACATCGGCGTCGAGGGGGGCGTCCTGGTTGGGACCGAAGACATTGGGGAAGAAGTCGGGTTGCAGCTTGCCGAGCATGACATTGCAGTCGGTGACGGTCAGCGGGCCGCCCCGGCGATAGCAGGCCGGGCCGGGGTTAGCGCCCGCACTTTCAGGGCCGACCCGGTAGCGCGAGCCATCGAAGAAGCAGATCGAGCCGCCACCAGCGGCGACGGTATGGATCATCATCATCGGCGCGCGCATGCGCACACCGGCGACCAGTGTTTCGAAAGCGCGTTCGTAT
>JABJCS010000052.1 GCA_018665505.1 Alphaproteobacteria bacterium | reverse complement strand
TATTGGGGAGACGCACGGAAATGGCTCCGGAACTCGATTATCTTAAATCCTCGGACGAACACCTCAAGACATGGGGACTTGTAACCAAGCTCTTTATCGTGTCGGTGGTCGGACTCACTATTCTTTTGGGATTGATGGCAGCAACGCTTGTCTAAGCGATCCGGCATATAGGAAGAATAAAAGGCGCGCCGTAATGCCGCGCCTTTTAATTTGCCTGGCCTAACGACTGTTCGCGTCGTTAGCCGACGATCTCCAAACCAGCAAAGAAGTACGAAATCTCCCATGCGGCGGTATCAGGCGCGTCGGATCCGTGGGCTGAATTGGCTTCCACGGATTCACCAAAATCCTTACGGATCGTTCCCTCATCGGCATTCGCCGGATTGGTCGCGCCCATAATCTCACGGTTCTTTGCAATGGCGTCTTCGCCTTCGAGAACCTGCACCACGATCGGTCCCGAGGACATGAATTCGCATAAATCCCCAAAGAACGCGCGCTCGCTGTGTACGTGATAGAATTGTTCCGCCTGCTTTTGCGTCAGATGCATCCGCTTCTGCGCAACGATGCGAAGACCCGCTTGCTCGAACCGTGCATTTATCTGCCCGGTTAGATTGCGCCGGGTCGCATCCGGCTTAATAATCGATAGTGTTTTCTCGACCGCCATGTTGGACAGCCTCCATAACCTTGCCATTCTGATAAGGCGGCGGGTTATAGACGCACTGTGGGCCAACGGCAAGTAGTTCCTGATCCGCAAAATATCCGTTCTAATGCCTGACAAGCGCTGCGCCGCATGATATTGACCCCGTCCCATGTTGACCCTTAGTGAACTCTCCATCCGCATCGGCGGACGTGTCTTGATCGAAAACGCCTCGGTGCAGCTGCCCGAGCGCGGCCGTGTCGGCTTGGTCGGTCGCAACGGAACCGGCAAATCTACCCTG
Organism: Alphaproteobacteria bacterium; assembly: GCA_018665505.1. Next base: position 3,871 of record JABJCS010000052.1, on the reverse strand, counting down.
CTAAAAGCCATACTCGGAGAAATCGGACTCGAGTCCGGCGCCATCCAACACCGAAGCAACGCGCGCATCGGAACCGTCGCCCAGGAAGCGCCCTCCGGCGAGCAAACACCGCTAGAGCATGTCTTGGCCGCCCACACAGAACGCTCCGCGCTGTTGGCCGAGTTGGAAGAGGCCAGTGACGGCACTCGCATAGCGGCAATCCACGACCGCCTCAACGATATCGATGCGCATTCCGCACCGGCGCGTGTCGCCCGTATATTAGCGGGATTGGGTTTCGACGACGCGGCGCAGTCACGCCCTCTTGGTACGTTTTCGGGCGGCTGGCGCATGCGGGTCGCATTGGCCGCCGGACTGTTTAGCGAGCCGGATTTTCTGCTGCTCGATGAGCCAACAAACCACCTCGATCTGGAAGCCTCGATCTGGCTCGAAGGCTTTCTCGCGCGATATCCGAACGGTCTGCTGTTGGTCAGTCATGACCGCGACCTGCTCAACCGGGTGGCCGACGGCATCCTCCATCTCGACCACCAACGATTGACCTATTACACCGGTAATTTTGAGCGCTTCGAACGGACCCGCCGCGAGAAACTCGCCCAGCAGCAAGCGATGTACGAACGCCAACAAACTGAGCGAAAACACATCCAGTCCTTCGTCGACCGCTTCCGCTACAAGGCCAGTAAAGCGCGGCAGGCGCAAAGCCGGTTAAAAATGCTGGAACGAATGGAGCCGATCGCCGCCGTGGCGGGAGAACGCACCGCGACCTTTCAATTTCCAAAACCCGCCGAGCTAGCACCGCCGATTTTCGTCCTCGAACGTGCCGCCGTCGGGTACAGCAAAGACACGCCGATTTTACGCGGCCTCGACGTGCGAATCGACATGGACGACCGGATTGCATTGTTGGGCGCCAACGGCAACGGCAAGACAACCTTCCTGCGGTTGCTCGCCGGCGAACTCTCCCCGATGGACGGTGAGCTCAGACGCACGTCCAAGCTCGACGTCGGTTATTTCGCACAGGATCAATTCGATCAACTGGACCCAAATATCACAGCTTTTCAACATCTTCTGACAAAGATGCGCGATGACGGAGAGGCGAAAGTCCGCGGCCATCTCGGCCGGTTCGGGTTGGAGCAAGCCAAGGGCAATACCAAGATTGGCGATCTCTCGGGTGGCGAAAAAGCGCGACTCGTGCTTGCGACGATAACCACCAAGAAGCCACATATGTTGCTGTTGGATGAGCCGACTAACCACCTCGATATCGATGCGAGAGAAGCCTTGGTCCAAGCCCTCAACCAGTTCGAAGGCGCGGTCGTGCTCGTCAGCCATGATCCGCATCTGGTCTCACTCGTGGCGGACCGACTATGGGTGATTAAAGATGGCCGATGCGCGGCCTTCGACGGTGACGTGGCCGACTACCGCCGGGAAATCCTGGATGCCGGACGACAGGCGCGGCGCGAGGAGAAAAAGGATAACGGCAATCCACCGGCATCTAAAAAGGAAGACCGACGGCGGCGGGCGGAAATGCGTGCGGCTCAGGCCGCGCTGCGAACCGCCGTCCGCGATACGGAAAAACAAATGGAGGCCTTGGCCGGGAAACGCGACAAACTGGCCGCGAAACTGGCGGACCCGAAAATCTATGAAGGGCCAACCGCCGACTTCGCCAAACTGGCGAAACAGAAAGCCGACCTCGACCAAGACCTAACCAATGCGGAGGCCGCCTGGCTTCAAGCGCAGGAAGCCTTAGACGCGGAAGCATGAGCCAGCCAGCACTCATCATCCGACGTGCTGACACGTCGGATGCCGCGACGCCTGAGACCGTCGAGCGCATCGTCGCCATTATTAACGAGGCCTATCGCTGGTCCGAAGCCGAACAATGGACGGACGAAAAGACCCGCACCGAACACGCCGAAGTCAGCTTACTTCTCACCAATCAAAAAATGTTGCTCGCGTATGCGGATAACACCCTCGCCGGTGTTGTCAAAATCGAAGAGATCGCGCCCGGCATTGGCGGATTCGGCATGCTAGCGACCGACCCCGACGGATTGAAAAAGGGTGTTGCCCGCGCCCTAGTGGCCGAAGCCGAAGCCTGGGGCCGGGCGATGGGATTCGCGGAAATGGAAATCGAAATCGTCCGCGCCGAGTCACCCAATGCCCATAAAACCCTTTTGCATGAATGGTATACGCGCCTCGGCTATATCGAGCAGGAGACATATCCCATCGCGGAGCGCATTCCGGAAATTGCAGCCCTGCAGCGCCTTACCTGCGTGAGCACGGTCTATCGCAAGCCTCTCAATTAACGGAGCGGGCTTTAATGTGGCAAGCCGTCCATCCCGACATAGTTCGGCAACGCTTCGATTCGGCGCATCCACGCGATGACGGCGGGATACGGGTCTAGCGACACCTGACCTTCCCAAACCAGCCCCACATAGGGATAAACCGCAATATCCGCGATGGTTGGCCCATCGCCGACCAACCAGTCACGATTGCCGAGATGGTCTTCCAGCACCTGGAAAGCGCCTCGCGCCAGTTCCTGTGCACCCGCATGATCGCCAGGGCGGTTGAACTTTGGAATTGCGCGAGCCACGGCGGGGCCGTCCCACATCTCCTTGGCGGCAAAGGATAGCCACTGCGTGACATGAGCCTGGCCCACCGGGTCGGCCGGTAGCCATGTATTGGCCGAATCGTATTTCCGCGCCAAGTAGACCAAGATCGCCTGCGAATCCCAAACTGTCACATCGCCGTCTTCCAGTGCCGGTACTTTACCCAACGGATGGCGAGCTAAATGATCGGCCGATTTCTGCTCCGCTTTTGGTAGGGCAATCGACACTTTGTCGTAATCGAGGCCCAGGAACGAAAGCATCATCCGTGCTTTGTGACAGTTGCCCGACGGCGGGGCATCATAAAGTTTCATAAGATTGGTTACTCCGCATTCTGTGTTTTTGAGTCGCGGCTCTCGGCCTTCTTCTCCCAAGCGCCGCGGTCTGTTTGTTGCCAATAGGTCAAATCGAACCCAGCCTCTTTGCGGAGTTTCCAGTGGTCCCGCGCGCCCGCGACCGCAACGTCATCGCGGCCATCGAACATCTCGCAGCATAAGTCGAAATCCGCAATCTTGTCGGAATTCGCCCCGTCAACCAGGAATAGGACATTGGCCGCATTGGGATTCTCGTCATCCTCGGTCAGCCAGATGGGCTGGCGGTCAGGATAGCCATCCTTCTTGCTGCCATGCGGCAAGAACCCCTCCCGCGTATTAGTCCAAAGAATGCCGTTAAGAACTTCCACGCGGTCCGGCGATCCCGCCATGACGACAGCCCGCCAGCCGCGCTCAAGGGTTTTCTCCAGGAGTTTCGGTAACGTTTGCTCCAGCGTATTGCGCTGTAGGTGATAGAACCGAACCTCCGTCACGTCGATCTAACCCTCGTAATTTTCTCGTACGAAGCGGTCGAGAAGACGGACGCCGTAGCCGGTCCCGCCACGCGGGACGATCGGCGAAGTGGAACTCGACCACGCCATGCCGGCGATATCGAGGTGCGCCCACGGCACCTTATTGACGAAGCGCTGCAGGAACTGGGCCGCCGTGATGGAGCCGCCGTCCCGTCCGGCCACATTCTTCATATCGGCACCATCGGTATTGAGCTTCTTGTCATAGGCATCGCCCAAGGGCATGCGCCAGACCTTCTCGCCGGTGGCGAGCCCTGCCTTCGTCAGCTGTTCGGACAGCTTGTCGTCATTCGAAAACATGCCCGCATGCTCATGACCGAGACTGATGATGATCGCACCTGTCAATGTCGCGAGATCGACCATGAACTGCGGTTTGAAACGTTCCTGAGCGTACCAAAGTACATCAGCCAGAACGAGGCGGCCTTCCGCATCGGTGTTG
>JABJCS010000496.1 GCA_018665505.1 Alphaproteobacteria bacterium | reverse complement strand
TTTGGTTTTAGACGCGACCAGTTCATGGGCCGCGGCCGTTTCCGCAAGGGGAAATTCTCCCGCCACGCGGTGGAAGCGTTTTGCCTCTCCCAGCCATGTGGCGATGTCGGCTTGGGCGCGTTCGCAGTCGGGGAGCGGCGTCATCGGCAGGACGAAGGGCCAGACTTTGATGTTTTTGGTCATGAAGACGTTCATCGGTACGACCGGGTTGAGCTCGCCCTTGGAGGCGTAGATCGAGACGCAGCCGTTTACCTTGGTGACTTGCTCGGTGATCGCGATATTGCCACCGAAATCGACCTCGCAGATTAAGTCGACGCCTTCGCCGCCGGTCTCCGCGAGAACACGCTCGGCGACGTTTTCCTCGCGGTAGTTGATCGTCACGTCGGCGCCAGCGGTCTTCGCGTCCGCTGCTTTATCGCCGGAACTGATGGTCGAGATGACCTTGGCGCCACCCCATTTCGCCCATTGGATAACATAGTTGCCGACCGCACCGGCACCGCCCGGCACTAAGACAGTTTTGCCGTCGACTGGCCCATTACTGAAGACGCTGAAATGCGCGGTCATGCAGGGAATGCCGAGCGCGGCGCCCTCACTGAAGCGGAGATCGTCGGGGAGAGGGCGTACCCGCTCCGCGTTTAAGGAGATGAACTCAGCTCCAGTGCCGTGTTGGCGTCCTTCACGCTGGCCGTTATAGAGCCAGACGCGGTCGCCGACGGCGTGACGTGTTACGCCCTCGCCGAGGGCTTCGATGATACCGGCTCCGTCGCTTTGCGGGATGACGAATGGGTCGACGTTTTGCGAACGTCCGAGGCCGCTCCGCATGCCTTCGTCAGAGGGATTGACGCCCGAGGCATGAACTCGGATCAAAACCTCACCGAGCCCCGGTTCCGGCGTTGGTTTCTCGCCGATAATCAGGACTTCGTCCGCAGGTCCTTGCTTCTCGTACCAGACGGCGCGCATTGCTTTATTCCGCTGCCGAGGTGCGGCGAATGCCGAATTTCTCCAGCACTTCCGGGGTCGGTGATTCCGGTCGATTGATCGGGCGGCGCACTCGGGGTGGTGTCTTCGAGAGCTTCATCGGTGAGCCGAGCAGGGGCCAAGGCCCGGTCTCCCATTCGCCGTCGACGATCAGGTCGCGGGCAAGTGTCTGCGGATGGGTTGCGGCTTCGGTCACGTTGAGGATCGGGGCCAGTTTGATGCCTTTGGGTGCCAGCCCGCCGAACATTGCAGCGCGCGTCTTGGACTTCGTATCGATGTCGTTCGCGTCCGCTGGGTTTTCCATCCAGACATAGCCGTCGCTGCATTCAATTGCGGCACCGTTCGGGCCGCGATCTTCCGGCAGGATGTTCCAGCTCGTCTCCGTCACCCAGGAGGTCACATCCTGCATGGAGACATCGTAGGACATACCCTTGCCGGTGCGTTCGCGCAGTTCCAGCCCGGCGACAACGGCCAGCATCGCCAATTGGCCGCCAGTAATGTCGGAGTAGGATATTCCCGTGGAAAGCGGCACGCCGCCATCGCGGGTCAGGTCCATGATCCCGGAGCCGCCCTGCACAATAGTGTCGACGGCGGGACGACCTTCATAGGCGCTGTCGTCGCCGAAGCCCGAGATACCGACACAAACCATGCGCAGATTGAATTTCTGCACGTCCTTCCAGCCGAAACCGAGACGATCGAGCGAGCCCGGCTTCATGTTCTGCACGATGACGTCGGCCGATGCGATGAGATCGCGGACAATGTTCCAGCCATCCTTATCGCGCATATTGACGGCGAGAGCGTGTTTGTCCGCATTCGAATACATGAAGTAGTAGCCGAGCCCGTCACGGCGCGGATCCCAATCGCGGGCCACGTCACCTGTCACTGGTTCGACCTTGATGACCTCTGCACCGAGTGTGGCGAGATGGCGAGCACAGAGCGGTGCCGTGGTGAACTGTCCGAATTCGATCACCCGGACACCGTCGAGCGGCAAGGCGGGTCCGCCATCGCCACCCGCTTCACCGCGAGGTTGTGGAATTTCACCGCTTCCTTGGGACTTCACCGTATCCGCGACCTCTGAGGACCACGCATCGTTTGCGAAGAATGGTGTCTTGGCGAGGAATTCGCGATCACCATCCTTTGCACGAATAAGGCTGTTGCGGTGCACCAGGTTGGCTTCTGTCGGCAGGTCGTCGATGGTGGTAATTGGACCGCTTGCAATGCCCGCTTCCGAGAGAGCGGCGACGCATTCCGCCAGCGTATGTGAGGATGTCCAATCCGTGATCGCCTGTTCGATCAAGCCACGGTTCGCGACCCTGTCGTTATTCTCCAGAATTGTCTCGGGGATGTCTGGGCATCCGATGATTCCGCACAGGATCGAGAAGTGATCGTTCGAGACCGTGCAGATCAGGACATCACCGTCGCTGGTCGAGAAACTGTTCCACGGCACGACAAGCGGATGCCGATTACCTTCGCGCTTCGGGATTTTACCGTCGTGATGCGCCGGCAGATATGTGGGCAGTGAGTTGATACCGCAATCGAATAGCGAGACGTCGGCCGATTGATTGGG
>JABJCS010000495.1 GCA_018665505.1 Alphaproteobacteria bacterium | reverse complement strand
GCGACATCGGCCATTAAGCCAAACCGTCCGTAGACCACCACCATGAAGATCACGACAAGAACTAGGCCAATCATGCTGGCATTCTTACCCGCCTCGACTGAATCCTTCCCTAATCCCGGGCCGACCGTCCGTTCTTCTAGGAATGAGACGGGGGCTGGTAGGGCGCCGGCACGCAACAGCAATGATGTCCTCTGCGTTTCCGCGACGCTAAACTGACCTGTAATAATACCACTACCGCCGGTAATCGGCTCGTTGATGCGCGGAGCACTGATCACTTTGCCATCCAAGACGATGGCCAATAGTCGACCGACATTTTTACTGGTCACGCGTCCGAACTTTCGGGCTCCTGTTTGATCGAAGCGAAATGAAATTACCGGACGATTCTGCTCAAAACTTGGTTGTGCGTCGACAAGATTATCGCCGCCAACATCGACTTTCCGTCGCACCCAATATCGGGTGCCTTCGCGGTCCCCTTCTCCCGACGGTATATCAAGATATCCCGGCGGTGGACGCGACGAACTACCGAAAATTTCTGGATGGACGAGATGGAACGTTAACTTGGCCGTCGTATTCAGAATACTTTTAATCTCTTCTGGATTATCCACACCCGGAATCTGCAGCAGAATACGCTCTTCGCCCTGTTGTTGGATTGTCGGTTCGCGCACACCTGTTTTATCGATTCGAATACGGATGATCTCGAGCGTTTGCTGAACGGTTTCCTTTCGCTTGTCCGCGATGGCTTGTTCCGTGAACTCAACTCGAAACCCACCTGCATCAAGCGTATCAATGCTCACACCATGATTACGTTGAAAGACCAATTCACGAACTCTCTCCCGCTTCTCGGGATGAGAAATATCGAACTGCACGGCGTTGCCACTGACCTTCAGGTTCTTCGGAAATGTTTTGATTTCATCAAGCCGAAGAACTTCGCGAATATCCCCTTCGAGATTCCCAAACATTTCTTCGATCGCCACGTCGGTTTCAACCTTCAACAGCAAGTGCAACCCACCTTGTAGGTCGAGCCCGAGATTGATGGTCTTACCCGGCATCCAATCCGGGAAGTCTTCGAAGGTCCCTTTGGACATGAGATTCGGCAACGCATAAAGAATGCCGAGCACGCATATCAGCATTACGGTAACACGTTGAAATATCGAAATATTAATCATGACGAATGACGCGCTGCTCTATCGCTCAATCTTTGCCCATCAGACGGCCTAATAGACTACCGCCTTCCTTCTTCTCTTCCGTGCCGCCTGAATCGTTTGCAGCTTCCGGTTTCTTGGTCTCGCCGCTGTCTTTCACCGGCTCGGTTTTCGACATGACGCTCGCCAGCGTGGAGCGCGCGATCTTGACCTTCACGCCCTCGGCGATTTCCACCTGGATTTCATCGTCGCTGATGACTTTCGAGACTGAGCCGATAATACCGCCACCGGTGACAACCTTGTCGCCCCGTCGGACGGCAAGCAACATCTCGCGGTGCTCCTTCATCTTCTTTTGCTGTGGCCTAATCAGCAAAAAATAAAAGACCGCGAAAATAAGCAGAAGCGGAAACATCATCGAGAAGATGTCGCCACCACCGCCACCCGCGCCTTGGGCCCAAGCTTCGGAAATCAACATGAGGAGCTCCTTCAATTGCGGCGCGGAAAGCCGCGCAGGCCGGACTATACAGGCCTTCCCGCTAAATTCAATTCATGCATGAGGTATTACAAGCACCGATTGGCAACAATTGACGAAAGCGTGATCGAAGACTAGGGTCCGGCGCCTTTTAACGCTGAGCCGGACTCAAGATTTTTATGAATGATAATAAGCTGATCGACGTCCTCTCCCGCATTGCGGATGCCCTTGAACGCGTCGCCCCAAATACTGCCAATACAAATGTCCTGAATGCCGCTAACGCCTTCGTCTGGCACGCCGACACTCAATGGCTGGAGCCGATCAACAGCGTAAACCGTGTCGAGATCGAATTGCTCAAGGGGATAGAGCATCAGCAACAAATCCTAGTGGATAATACGGATCGTTTCGCCAAAGGCTTGCCCGCCAACAACGCGTTACTTTGGGGTGCCCGCGGTACGGGGAAAAGCTCGCTCGTAAAGGCGGTCCATGCGGAAGTGCGCGCGACCGGCGGTGACAGCCTGGCACTCGTTGAGATTCACCGCGAAGATATACCGTCTTTGCCGACGTTGTTGGGTATACTCCGCGCCTCCGATCGACAATCCATCGTCTTTTGCGACGATCTGTCCTTCGACGGCGATGACGCCAGCTACAAATCGCTGAAAGCGGTCTTGGAGGGCGGCATCGAAGGACGGCCGCCTAATGTGATCTTCTATGCGACGTCCAATCGCCGCCACCTGATGCCGCGTGATATGATGGAGAACGAACGCTCGACCGCAATCAACCCTTCCGAAGCTGTCGAAGAGAAAGTTTCCCTCTCCGACCGGTTCGGTTTATGGCTTGGTTTCCACAACACGAACCAGTCGACCTATCTTGAGATGATCCAGGGTTATATCGAGTTTCATGAACTCTCTATTTCGGAAGAGACTTGGCGTGCGGAGGCCATCGAATGGTCCGCAACCCGCGGCTCGCGCTCCGGTCGTGTCGCCTGGCAATATATTCAAGATCTCGCTGGCCGCCTCGGAAAGCCGCTAAAATAGAAACTAGCGCTCCGATAGTTGTGCTGACATTCGCCCCAAAAACCGAGCCGGATTGACAGCATCGCGGCCACTTCGGATTTCGAAATGCAGCTGTGGTTCGTCGACACTGCCGGTGCTACCGACCTTCGCAATGGTTTGCCCACGCCGCACGGTCTCACCCGATTTTACCAACAGAGCATCATTATGTGCATAGGCGCTCATAATGCCTTTCTTGTGCCGAATCAGGACTAAGTTGCCAAATCCCCGCAACTCGTTCCCCGCATAGGCGACCACCCCAGCCTGTGCCGCCTGAACTGGTGTGCCACGCGGTGCAGCGAGATTAATGCCGTCGTTGTGTAGCCCTTTACCTTTCGTGCCAAAGTGCGAGATCACCCGCCCCCGGATTGGCCAAATAAAACTACCCCGGGTTGGCGGCAATTTTGGTAACTGTACTCGACGACGTGTAGTTTTCACCTGCTTGTTGGCTTTGCCGCTCTTGACTGTCTTGCGGGCACGGGGCGGATTCGCGCTGGCCCTGGTTGATTTCCGTGCGACTTGCGGTCGGTCGGCTTCGACCGCGCCTGGCAGGCGCAATGTTTTCCCTGTGATAATTTTATAAGGCGGCTTCAATCCGTTGATATGAACAAGTTGGCTCATGGCCACGCTGTATTGACGCGAAATGGCGTAAACCGTATCTCCCCGGACAACTTTATGAATTCGCGGGCGAGGTAATTTCAATCTTTGGCCAATAAAAAGCCGGTACGGCGGCTGCAAATTGTTGGCTGCGATCAATGATCGGGTCGAAAGACCGTAGCGTTGAGCAATCAGATACAGACTGTCAGCTCGCCTCACCCTATGAATTTGATCGCGCGGCATCGCCGACACCGTCGCCCCTCCCCCCTTCCGATCCTCATACAGCGTCACGCGGGCGGGCTGCGTGCACGCGGCAAGCATTGAGACCGCACAAACGATGAGGAGAAGAGTAGGACGCATGACCATTAGTTTAACGTTGGGGCGACGTTGTCTCAATTATCGGGTCGCTTACCTTACATCTCCTTGGACCAAAGGCACGAAACGGACTTCACCTAAGTCTTCGATGTCGAATTCATCATCATTTCTGACGACTCGGACAATGCGTTGTTCGGATTTTTCTCCACCGATCGGCAGCACCATAACGCCGCCGTCATCCAATTGTTCCGCCAATTTACGCGGTACATCATCAGCACAAGCGGCGGAAATGATGCGTGCGAACGGTGCCTGTGCCTCCCAACCCAGGCTACCGTCACCAGCCATACTGGTGAAGTTATTGCGCCCTAAGGCGTAAAGCCGTTTCCCCGCCTGCCGGTGAAGCTCTTTGTGGCGCTCAATCGCATACACCCGGCGACATAAATGAGTGAGAAGCGCCGTCTGATAACCGGACCCCATGCCGATTTCCAAAACCTTATGGGTCTGGTCCAGCGACAATGCCTGCAACATCAATGCGACGACACTTGGTTGGCTGACAGTTTGACCAAAGCCAATCGGCAAGGCGGTATCTTCATAACATTTATCGAGAAAGGCCTCTGGGACAAAATCTTCTCGCGGCACTCTCTCAAATGCAGAAAGCAGATCAGTATCAGTAATCCCACGCCCACGCAGGTCGAGAATCAAACGTATTTTCCGGGTCGCCGGAATCATTCGAATTCCTTACGCAACTTTCGCAACGCGCCGTAATGGGTCAAATCGCAATGCAATGGCGTTATGGATATCTCACCGCGTTCCACAACCCGATGATCTGAATCGCTCCGCTTGTGGTGCGCCCCCGCAATGGCCGTGCCGATAATGTAATAGTGCCCGGGACGCCGTGGATTTGGCATCTGATGCAACTCGTAGCCGGATTTCCGTCGCCCCTGCGGTACCATGGAGACTCCGCTCACTTCTTCCGGCGGCACATCAGGGAAATTCACGTTCATAAAGACATCACGTGGCCACTCGAATTTAAGTAACCGTCCGATTACAGAACAGGCATGTGCCGCGGTCGTCTTGAATTGCTCTTTCTGACCCCTGACTTCCTGGCTTAGCGCAATCGCCGGTATTCCCAGTAGCGTTGCTTCCATCGCTCCAGCGACTGTGCCGGAATAGGTCACGTC
>JABJCS010000051.1 GCA_018665505.1 Alphaproteobacteria bacterium | reverse complement strand
TCCTTCTCCATGAAGACCAGCAGACTACAAATCGTAGCTTACGTCAGTGTCCGAATTCCGGGGAGTAGCTCAGTCTTTGGCCGCTATGAGTGAAGCGGATGCGCATTGAGCTGAGAAAGAGTTGATATATTAAATTATTGAATTCGTTGATCTATAGAGTTTTTACAGGAATTCCTATGACGGGAAATTTTTTAGTGACGTGGCTATGCGGGAAGTATCGGGCCTCTATATATAATCTTTCGCGCTCCGGTATTTGGATAATAGGGTGAAACCGAAGGGGGATTTGTGATGAAAAAGTGGGCATTTGGCAGTTGGCTGTTTCGCTTGATTGCCATACCGATTTTGTTAACGGGAGCTGCGATGGTGCTAAACACACCGGCGCATGCTGTTGATTTTTCCGGCAAGCGGATAACGATCGTCGTGCCATTCAATGAAGGTGGTGGAACGGATAGTTATACCCGGTTCTTGCAACCGTATTTCCAAAAGTATTTACCGGGAAATCCGAAGATTCTTGTGCTAAATAAATCAGGAGCGGGCGGTATTCTGGGTGGCAATTACTTTGCCAGCAAGGCAAAGCCGGACGGCACCTGGGTATTCGCTTTGTCCACGTCGACAATTTCGAATTTTGCGCTCGGCGATCCCCGAGTGAAATTCAAGTTGAATGAGTTCATTCCGATCATTCTATCGCCGCGCAGCACAATGCAATATGTGCGCAAAGATCTGGGAATTCAGGATATCCCTTCGATCAAAGGCAAAATCGAGAAGATGCGGAGCTTAAAACCGGAGCAACTGGTTTTCGGCGGAAAGACCCCGACCTCGGCCGGTTTGAGCTTACGGGTTGGCCTCAATCTGCTCGGTATTAAGACCAAAGACGTCTGGGGCATGAAGGGCAACGGACCCATGGCCCTGGCATTCGAGCGTGGCGAATTTACGGTCAATTTCGACAATAGCCTGTCGTACCGCAACAATCGTAAGAAACTTATCGAGGACGGTATCGCGGTGCCGCTTTACACCTATGGCATTTACAGTGCGGCCGGCGAGTTCGTGCGCGATCCGACATGGCCGGATGTGCCAATCTGGCAGGAAGCCTATAAGGCGGTTCATGGCAAAGCGCCATCGGGGCCGAGTTACGAGGCTTATAAGTCGTTGTTCCATATGTTGGTGACGATGTCGAAATCTTTGAACCTGCCTGAAGGCACGCCTAAGGATGTCGTCGAAGCTTGGCGAAACGCTGCGCGAATGATGCTTAAGGACGCTGATTTCATCACTAAGAAAGCCAAGATCTTCGGAGCGTATCCGCAGACGATCAGTGATCAAGCTCTCGAAGTCCGGGATGCGGCGACAAAGATATCGCCGGAAGCCAAGGCTTGGTTGAAGCCGTATTTGAAGGAAAATCACGGCGTAGACTTGAAGTAGTTTGCAGATTCGGAACACTATAGCGGTTCGGCCTCTCGGTTCATGGCCGGACCGCGATTGCTCGGTCGTAAGTGGAGGAACTGTAATTGATTGAGTTCTTCTTCCAGGCCCTGGCGGATATGGCGACGCCGGCGCATTTGCTGTTTTTGAGCTTAGGGACTTTGCTCGGCTTGATTGTCGGCATCCTGCCAGGCTTGGGTGGGATCGCTGGGTTATCGATCTTGCTGCCTTTCGTATTCGGCATGGACGAATCCCATGCTCTATCGATGATGATAGGCTTGCTGGCGCCGACAGTAACATCCGATACATTTCCCTCGGTATTGATGGGCATCCCCGGCACGGCCGGGTCTCAAGCCACGGTTGTCGACGGTTTTCCGCTCGCGAAAAAAGGAGAAGGCGCGCGTGCTCTTGGCGCGGCATTCACGGCATCCCTTTTCGGTGGATTGTTCGGTGCGATAATTCTGACCGGAGCCGTCTTTGCCGCGCGGCCTATCATTCTGGCAATGGGCTTTGGTGAACAATTGCTGCTCATTGTTCTCGCTCTCAGCATGATTGGTATGTTGACCGGCACAAGTGCACTAAAAGGCCTCGCCACTTGCGGGATCGGATTATTGGTCGGGAGCATCGGAGCCGCTCCCGCGACCGGTGAATTCCGCATGACGTTTGGATCCAGCTACCTCAGCGATGGGCTGCCGATCGTGATCATCGGACTAGGGATGTTTGCCCTGCCCGAGATCATCGATCTGCTCAGGCGCAGTCGCTCAATTTCCGAAACTGGTACCCTTGGACATGGCTGGTTGCAGGGGTTCAAGGATGCCGTGCGGCACAGATGGATTGTCCTGCGGTGTTCGGTGATTGGCTGCATTGTCGGTGCCTTGCCGGGGTTGGGTGGTTCAGTCGTCGATTGGATTGCCTACGGCCATGTCATACAGACATCGAAAGACCGCGAAGGGTTCGGCAAGGGTGATATTCGGGGGGTATTGGCTCCAGAATCCGCGAACAACGCCAAGGAAGGCGGCGCTCTGATCCCAACGCTCCTTTTCGGTATCCCTGGGTCCGGTAGCATGGCCATCCTGTTGGGTGGGTTTGTCCTCGTTGGAGTTGAGCCCGGGATCGGCATGATCACGGAAAACCTCAACCTGACATTCGTGATGATCTGGTCGTTGGCTCTGGCGAATGTACTGGGCGCGATCGTATGTCTTGCGGTCGCTAATCACGTCGCAAAATTGACGACAATTCGATACGCGTTATTAGCGCCCTTTATGATCATGCTGATATTTTTCGCGGCGTTTCAGGCAACCCGCGATTGGCAGGACCTGATCGCCCTACTTTTTGTCGGCACACTCGGTGTCTTCATGAAGCGCTTCGGCTGGTCGCGACCGGCCCTGCTGATCGGCTATTTTTTGGCACCACGGTTAGAGCCGAAGATATATCAGGCCGCGCAAGTCTACGGTTGGAGCTTTTTTGAACGCCCGATTGTCATTGCTCTGTTGATCCTAACGATAGTTTCAATCTACATGGCGTGGCGGTTTTCTCCGAACGCCGGGAAAACCTATGCGGAAGACGGACCTAACGGTGTGCAAAACAAGCGGCCGCAACTTTACTTCGCGGTGTTCATGACGGGGTTTGCCGTCGTTACATTTTTTGATAGTTTCCAGTATCACGTATTAGGCCGCACCTTTCCGATGATTGCTTCTCTTGTTGCAATCGGCTTGGCGACACCGTTGTTGATCGCAATGTTTCGTGCGAACAGGCCGATAGCTGCCCTGCACGACGGCGAACACGGTGATCCGCCTGAACGGAGCGAGTATTATTACATCGCCTGGGTGATCGGAATGTTGGGGGCGGTCGCGCTGGTTGGATTCCCGTTCGGGTGCGCATTGTTCATATTTGCGTTTACGAGTTGGCATACGGATTCGTCACGGATTAAGAACGCTGTGATGGGGACCGCGGGCGTCGCTTTTCTCGGTCTCATGTCGTATTTTTTAACACTGAGATATCCGGCGGGCTTGCTCCAAAGCTTTGTAGAAATGCCTTGGTGGCTCGGTGGGTAAGAGTGCGCCGCCAGTCGAAATCTTGAGGGGTTTGTCAAAAATTTAGATTTGTGACGAGTGGAGTACTCAACCCCAAGGAATGATCTATGCTTCTTGCATCTGATGTCGTCTCGCCGGATTAGGAAATTGAATAAGGGAAGAACCG
>JABJCS010000494.1 GCA_018665505.1 Alphaproteobacteria bacterium | reverse complement strand
GTGGACGGGCTCGGCTGTCCGCTGGAAAGCACGGAGGTCGACATCGAACTCCGTAATGTGACGGAGAGTTTCATTTCCGACAAATACGGCGCGGTCTACCATGCCCGTCCGCCGGAAATTCTCGGCGGCCTCAAAGGCGGGTTCATCACCGTCGGCGATTGCGATCTCGAGATCATGCAAGACTATGACCCAACCAACCGTCCGCAAGATCAACTCGGCGAAGCAGAAGGCAACACCAAGGGCGACCAGAGCGCCGTCGCTAAATTCATCGAACGGCGCGGCCCCGGCTTGGTGCACGTCGCCTTCACGACCAAGGACATAAACGGCGTCCTGCAAGGCCTCGACGCCGAAGGCTGGCGCATGATCGACACCAAAGGTCGGCCGGGCGGGCGCGGCGCACAAATCGGTTTCGTCCACCCGTCTAATTTCGGCGGTGGGCTACTCACTCATTTCGTTCAACACCCGGAGACCTGATAATGGCCGGATACGCTATGAACTACCTCGCCCTCGTGGCCCGTGACGTGGAGGCAGCGAGCCGCTTCCTCGGCGAATCGCTCGGATTGCAACGCCGCGATGTACTGCTTGAAGGCCGTAGCGTTCCCTTTTTCGGAATAGGAAAATCGGCGCTCGCGATCTTCAAGCTCGACGACCCCTATCTGGAGGAGCCACGCTTTCCCGGCGTGCATCACATGGCGCTCGGCGCGACCGATCCAGCCGGAACCGCCGCAAAGCACGGGTTGACCGTCACGCACGACGGTGTTGGTCCGGACGGAAAACGCTTCGTCACCATTGAGCCGAAAGAAACCGTCGGCATCCGCACACGGTTCATCGAACCGCTCGACATTCCGAGCACCGACGGACCGGCATATAAGATCGATCATCTCGGCATCGCCACCGACGACAACGACGCGACGGTGCGTGTCTTCACCGACAATCTCGGCTGTCCCATCGACAGCACGCAAACCGATGTGGAAGTGCGCAACGTCACGGAGAGTTTTATCTCCGATAAATACGGGGCGATTTATCACTCCCGCCCACCGGAAATTCTCGGCGGATTGCGCGACGTCTTCATCAATATCGGCGATTGCGAGCTGGAACTGCTGATGGATTACGACGCTAACATGAAACCGAAAGAGCGATTAGGCGAGGAAGAAGGCAACACCAAGGGCGACCAAAGTGCCATCGCCAAGTTCGTTGCCCGGCGTGGACCGGGTCTGGCCCATGTCGCGTTTGCGACGCGCGACATCGACGCCACTCTGCCGAAACTCGCGGAAGATGGCTGGCGGATGATCGACGTTGAAGGACGGCCCGGAGGGCGCGGATCGCTTATCGGTTTCGTGCATCCGTCGAATTTCGGCGGGGGACTGTTGATACATTTCGTCGAACCACAGGTCGACGGCGGCTGGGCGGCCAAGAAATTTGGCTGAAATCGTTAAGCAAGAGCGACGGGGCAGCGCCCTGATCCTCACCATCGACCGGCCCGAAGCCGGAAATTCGCTGAGCGCCGAAGTCAGTCAGGCTTTCCTCGACATTCTCGACACGATCGAGGGCGACATCGACCTTCGCGCGGTAATCGTCACGGGTGCCGGAGATCGGTTCTTCTGTACCGGCGGCGACGTGAAACGCTACGCCCAGCTCACCACAAAGGACGAGCTGCGCGAAGTCATGCGCTTGGCGCGGACGGTCTTCCAGCGCTTCGAAGCCCTGCACGTCCCAGTCATCGCCGCGATCAATGGCCTCGCCATCGGCGGCGGCACGGAAATCCTGCTGGCGACCGATCTCCGCGTAATGTCGCCGACAGCGCAAATCAGCATGCCGCAAGTGCGCCTCGGCATCATCACCGGCTGGGAAGGCTACGAGCGCTTGGTCCGCGACATCGGGTTCAGCCGCGCCATGCAGGTGGTGACAACCGGCGAGCGCTTCAACGCCGAGGAAGCCTACCGGCTCGGCATCGTCAACAAGATCGCGAAAGATGCGGACGTGGTCGGTGCCGCCATGCAATTCGTAGAGTCCTTCGACAAAGCCGCCCCCCTAGCCCTCGGTCGCGCCAAAGGCGTCATCCACAAGGCCGCCAGCGGCCCCGCCGACGAAGCGCATGATTTAGCGGCCGACACCTTCGTCGATCTCTGGTTTACGGAAGATCACCGGGAAGCGGAGAAAGCCTTCGCTGAGAAGCGCGGCCCGGTGTTTAAAGGGAAATAGGGGCACTCACCTCTCGGTCGTCATTCCGAGGCGCGAAGCGAGCCCGGAAATGTTGCCTGAGATTTTCGAAGTAGTGCATCCATGAAAGTTAGGCTCAGGATTGAATTCCGGGTCCGGACGAAGCCCGTCCCGGAATGACGGTTTCATGGTGAGAACGTGCGGATGAGGTTACAAATATGCGTGTCGACAAATTGTCGAATTTGTGATAAGCTGAATCATCGTTCTTTGACACGTAAAGAATTACCGCGCATCCGGCATTGCCGGAGACACCTCCAAACACCAAAACAGCGGTATTGTAATACTGTGCATGGGGTTGTTCCGCGAAAAACAGATATCCGTCATTCCGGGGCGCCCCCACTTTCGCGAGGACAGGCTTCGCGAACCCGGAAATATTGCCTGAAAGACGAAAGCAGTAAGACGACACCAGAACCACTCAGGCCATCATTCCGGATAATCCTTTAGATTTCCGGAATGATGATTTGAAAGGCTCGAACGGATTACCGACGCCTAGTCGTCTCCGCCCGCAACATACCCATAATCGCGCGCTGCGGCTTCCGGCGTGATCAACCCATTCTCGACATCGCGGGCCAACTGATCCGGGTTGCGGTCCTTCGGATCGCCAAAGCCCGCACCGCCTGGCGTGTGGAAGCGGGCGATCTTGCCGTTGGGAATGGTCTGCGTGCCCTTGCCGAGAAGCTTTTCACCGCTGGTGAAACTCAGCGAGCCGGCCTCTCCATTGCCGCCGCCGTTGCGGCCGCGCGCCGGAAAGTCGATGCGGTCATAGGCGGCCAGCAATTCGAAATCCGCGCCGATGGCGGATTCGATTTCCAGGACTTGGCCGAGCCCACCGCGATGGGTCCCCGCCCCACCCGAATCGGGACGGAACTCCTTACGGTGGAAGATGATGGGGGCGACGGTCTCGTTGATCTCAACCGGGGTACCGCGCACGCCGCTTGGATACGCGGTCGCGGACAGACCGTCCTTGATTGGCCGCGCACCGGTGCCGCCATTGGTCACCGCGGTGATGGTGAAGAGTTTGCTGTCATTCGCCGCCCGGTCGGTAGCACCTCGCATGGTGATGTTCCACAGGCACGACGCCCCCTCCGCCGGAACCCGGTCGGGCGCGGCTTGAGCGAGGCAGCCGAAGGAGACGTCCGGCAGCATCTGGCCGATGACGTGGCGCGAGCAGACCGGGGCCGGATAGGGCGCGTTCAGAATCGTGCCTTCGGGGGCTGAAATCTCAAACGGGGCGAGCGAGCCCGCGTTGTTCGGGATGTCGCCGGAGACAATGCAGGACAGGCCGAAACAGGTATAGGCCGTGGTATAGGCCATCGGCACGTTGATGCCCTTTGGCGATTTCGGCGAGGAGCCTTCGTAATTGACCGTAATTTTGTCATCGTGAATTGTCAGCGTCGCCACCAGGTCGATCGGATCGCCGACCCCATCGATGGTCATGGTGTTCTTATACTCGCCGTTCGGCAGCTTGCCGATATTGTCACGCACCGCCTTTTCCGACGTGTCGCAAATGTAGTCGCCGAGCGCATCGAGACTATCGAGATCGAACTCGTCCATCATCTCGACCAGACGTACGCAGCCGATGTCGTTGCAGGCGGCGAGCGAATACACATCGCCTTCGGACTCGACCGGCTGGCGGGTGTTTTGGCGGATCATCGCCAGCAATGTCTCGTTCATTACGCCCCGGTCAGCAAGTTTCAGCATCGGTATATAGATGCCTTCCATATGCACGTCGGTCGCATCGACTCCAGAGCCGAGGCCGCCGATATCGGTCAGGTGGCTGGTGCAGGAAAACAACGCCACCGCCTTCCCGTTGCGGAAACATGGCGTGGTGATGACGAAGTCATTGAGATGACCCGTGCCCATCCAGGGATCGTTGGTAATGAAGGCATCACCTTCATTCATGGTCTCGACCGGGAAATGCCGCAAAAAATGCTTCACCGATTCGGCCATGGAATTCACGTGGCCGGGCGTGCCGGTCACCGCTTGGGCAAACATCCGCCCGTCGAGCCCGAAGACGCCGGCAGAGAGATCGCCGCATTCGCGCACAATGGGGCTGAACGCCGTGTGCATCAGGGTTTGCGCCTGTTCTTCGACCACCGAGATCAGGCGGTTCCACATGATCTGCAGGCGGATGGTATCAATGCCGGTCGCATTCATCACTCGCTCTCCCCGTTGCGTTCAAGAACAATATAGCCGTTCGCGGCAATCCGCGCGCTAAATCCTTGCGGCACATAGGTCGAGGTTTGGTCCTCGACGACGATGCCGGGACCGTCGAAACCGGCCCCTAGCGCCAGGTCGGTGCGGCGATACATCGGAACTTCGCGCATGGCCGCGGCTTTTGCGCCGAAGACCGGCCGCTTGCCGATCGGAACAGCCGCCGACCGCTCGACACTGTCCGCAACAGGTGCGGAGTCGGGAGTTTGGGCCGACAGGCTCAGCGACCAGGTGAGGATTTCCGTCTCCGCATTCGGCAGGGTGCGCCGGAAGTGACGCTCGTATTCGCGGTCGAAAGCTTGCTGCACTACATCGCGGTGATCATCGATGAAATCGCCGTCCGGCAATTCGACGGTAATCTCATGCCCTTGTCCCACATAGCGCATGAAGGCGACGCGGCGTTCGATCAAATCGCCGGAGGGGACAGCGGCGCGGATCACCGCTTCCGCTTCCGCCCGCATTCCATCCATCAACTCATTGATCGTGCCTGGATCAAAGGCGGCCAGGCGCATGTTCCGGCTGCGGACGACTTCATAAGCGATGGGCGCTTCGAGAAATCCGACGGCGCTGCCGACCCCGGCATCGGTCGGCACAACGATGCGATCGATGCCGAGTTTTTCCGCGAGCCGACCCGCGTGCAACGGCGCGGCTCCCCCGAAGGCGATCAAACTATGCTGGTTCGCGGCCTTGCCCTGCTCTACCGCATGAACGCGGGCCGCGTTCGACATGGTCTCGTCGACCATTTCGGTGATGCCGTAAGCGGCGGTCAACACATCGGCGACGCCGAGCGGTGTGCCCACATCAGCCATGATCGCGCTCTCGGATTGCTCGGGATATAACGCGACCTTGCCACCGGCGAAACTGCCGGGGTCGATCTTGCCGAGGGCCACATCGGCATCGGTGATGGTCGGTTTTTTGCCACCCCGCCCATACGCCGCCGGGCCCGGATCGGCGCCCGCGCTATCGGGGCCGATGGTGATTCGGTTCAACGCGTCGAGCCGGGCGATGGAGCCGCCACCGGCGCCGATTTCCACCATCTCGATCACCGGGATGCGAAGCGGCATGCCGCTGCCCTTGGTGAAACGGGCGGCACGGTCGACCTCGAACTCACGCGCGGTCTGTGGACGGTAGTCGCCGATCAGGCAAATTTTCG
>JABJCS010000493.1 GCA_018665505.1 Alphaproteobacteria bacterium | reverse complement strand
TAGTCTAATTTTCCCGTTCGAGAGTGCAACGTAGCGTTTCAGTAATCCGTGAACGCGCTCAAAATGTGTCGCCAGATCAGGATTGCTTTCACCCACTGCCTTGGAGAAAAAGAACCGCATCAAAATCGGCTCATCAATAGACGCCAACACCTTTTTTGTGCTGTTGGAAATCGTGAAAAGCGAGCGTTCGGTCAAATCGACACGCACGCCGTTCAAGGCTTCACTAGAAAAAATATTGATCGAGACGAAAGCGACCGCCGCGAGTGCTAAACCGATATAGGCCCGCAAGTGATTGTCGATGCGTGAGAAAATATTCATGGCCGTTACCGCGCCTTCCGCAATTCAACGACCACGACATTGGCGAACAGCCAGAACACGATCAGAGAGGCGAAGAAGACCAGGTCATTCGCTTCAATCACACCTTTCGTTACCGCGTTAAAATGGGTGAGAAAACTAAACGACGCCACTGTGTCGACCAAAATGTCCGGTGCCCAGACTCGGAAGAAGTTCAGAACCAAATCGACGCCGCTCATGGTGAAGAGAAAACAGACCGTGGCCGCGGCAATAAAAGCGATCACCTGATTCTTCGTCAACGCAGAGAGACAAGATCCGATCGACAGAAATCCGCCCGCCATCAGAAAGCTGCCTGCGTAACTGGCTAGTATGACGCCGTTGTCCGGCTCGCCCAATACATTCACCGTGATCCAGATCGGGAAGGTGAGTGCCAGCGAAATGCCGGAGAACAGCCACGCCGCCAGGAATTTGCCAATCACCGCTTCCGAGGTCGAAATCGGCAAAGTCATCAAGTTCTCGATCGTGCCGCTCTTGCGCTCCTCCGCCCATAGCCGCATCGAAATCGCGGGGATAAACAGCAGATAGAGCCAAGGGTGATACGCGAAGAACGGCTCGAGATCAGCCTGCCCGCGCGAAAATAGTCCGCCCATGTAAAAAGCGAAAGCGCCAGTCAACGCCAGAAAAATCACGATGAAGACAAAGGCTACCGGGGTCGCGAAATAGCTCTTGAGCTCACGCTTGGCGATGATTCGGATATTACGCATCGCCGTCCCCTTCGGTGATCGCATGAAAGACATCGTCGAGCGACCCTTGTTCCACCAGTAATTCGTCGAAGGCGACGTTCTTGCTTCGCAGCCACTCGCTAACGGCCGCCGTCAGGTTGTCGCGCGCAGACGAAACCAGTCTAAGCCGCACGGCCTCGCCCACATCGGCTATCTTCTCGACTGCTTCAACTCCTGCAATCTCCACGGTCGCGGTCTCCATCAGAGCGTTCATCGACGCCGGTACAGTCACGACAATCGCGTTGTGATAGGGCGAGCGAGCGCGCAGTTGCTCCGGCGTGCCGTCCGCCTGTAGCGCGCCCTTCGCGATTACCACAGCGCGGTCGCAAACTGCGTCAACTTCCTCCAGGATATGCGTCGAGATAATAATGGCCTTCTCGCGCGCCATCTCTCGGATGAGGTCGCGCACAAGACGTTTTTGATTCGGGTCGAGCCCGTCGGTCGGCTCATCCAAGATCAAGACCGGCGGGTCGTGCAACAAAGCCTGCGCCAGCCCGACGCGGCGCTTGTAACCTTTCGAGAGAGTTTCGATGCGCTGATGCATGACCCCTTCGAGCGCCACCGTCTCTACCATCCGGCGGACCCGGCGACGTTTCTCGCCACCGTCGAAGCCTCGAATCTCAGCGATGAATTCAAGGTATGAGCGTGCCGTCATATCGCCGTATGTCGGCGCACCCTCCGGCAGAAAACCGATATTGCGCCGCACGGCGACCGGGTCCTGAATAACATCGTAATCGCAAACGACGGCAGTGCCCGCAGTTGGCTCCATGAAGCCGGCGATCATACGCATGGTGGTCGTCTTCCCGGCACCATTGGGTCCCAAAAATCCGAGCACTTGGCCCGCTTCCAACGACAACGAGACGTCGTCGACGGCGAGCAAGTCACCGAAACGTTTCGTCAATCCGTCGAGTCTGATTAGCTCAGCCATAAACTCAATTCGACCTGCTGAATATAAATGCGGGCCGAATTGACCCCGTCAGGCCGGAAATTTCAACAGTTTACTCTGAATTTATGGTAACAACGGCGTGCAAGGTCAGCGATTTTTGCTATTTCCCGAACTGCAAAACGCCAAGACCGCCATGAATGAGAGCGCCGCGCCGATTACCAGTACTAGATAGGCGATTGCACCGGTTCCCATTTTTCCTTCCTCTTTTTGATAAAACCGCACTTAATTCAGCATTTCAGACAAAATCTTCATTGATGCAGATCAATCCTGCTGTCTTTGCGCACGCGGCGGCGCATGTTATTTTCCAGGTAACGAAACTCACCCGCTAGGGAGACGATAAAATGGATGCATTGGAAGTTTTTGATCCGTCCGGGGCGATTGAGGTGACGCAACTGCATGCGCCGCGCCTCGATAACCTCAACGGAAAAACCATCGGTTTCATCTCAAACGACATGTGGCAGGCGCACAGGATGCTGCCGCTGCTACGGGATTGGATCACGGAGAATTACCCGGACGCGAAATTGATCGCGGAATCGGAATTCCCGATGGGAAACACCCTGATGGACACGGATGACGCCGTCGACCAATTGGTCGAGCGCGGTGTTGACGCGGTCATCATCGGGAACGCCTCCTGAGGCGCCTGCGCGACGGCATGCGGCCGTGTTGCCGCTCGTATTGAAGGCAGGGGTATCCCTACAGTAACGCTGGCCCGGACGGATTTTCTGGGCGTTCTCTATAACGGTGCCGCTGGAATGGGCTTCAACCGTGAACTCTCCATGGTGGACTTTCCGATCGACCAATTCCTGGTCGATAGCGACATCTCAACGGTGGCCGAACGTGCGGCAGACTTCCCAAAAGGTCTGACGGACTGGCAACCAACCACTTCCGAGATCGGTATGCGCGAGCCCGACAAAGTCAGGATCGAGGCAAACGGATACGAAGCCGCCACCGATCAGATGAACCAGATGTTCCTGAGAAACACCTGGGGCGACGGCTTACCGGTTAATCCGCCGACAAGTGAACGCGTCGACTGGATTCTCAAAGGTACCGATCTGCCGCGCGATCAAGTGATCGGTAAAATCATGCCGAAAGGCGGCATCGCCACGGTAGAGACCATTGCTGTCTCGCTTGCCATGGCAGGCGGTCGACCGGAATATCTTCCGGTGCTGATCGCGGCGGTTGACGCTTTCCTCGATCCGACCTTAGAGCACGATAAGCTTCAAGCGACATCGGGCAGCACGTTCCCGGTCATCATCGTCAATGGGCCGATCGCCAAGGACATTCGCTTGAATTCCGGCTTCGGCTTGTTGGGTCCCGACCCGCAACATCCGGCGGGGGCCAGTATCGGGCGCGCCATGCGCTTGTTGCAGCAAAATGTCGGCGGTGCGTTACCTGGCGTCGGCACGATGGCGATCTTCGGCGGCATGCGATACACGAACGCCGTTTTCGCCGAAGATGAGGAAGGCTTGCCGGACGGTTGGAAAACGGTCGGAGAGGACATGGGCGGTATCTCCCGCGCCGTGAACTCCGTGACCGTATATGTCGGCAGCAGTGCATCTAATATCGTCCGCCGCGGTGTCGGCAAAGAAGAGGCGATGGAGGAGGCGCAGCAAAGCCTGCACCGTGTCGCAAGCTATCTTGGTGCCTCCTGCGTCCACTACACCAGCGGTTGGGCCAACGGCACGCCAGGAGCGCTGCTTATTCCGCGTCCGGTTGCGATGCAATTGAACGCACTCGGTTGGACGTCGAAGCAATCGGTGAAGGAGTTCCTGTGGAACCAGTCCAAGGTGCCGCAATCGGTGGTCCAGGAAACCGGCCTCAAGCAATGGATCGAAGCCGCGTCTGAGCCCGAGACCATCGCCTCCGCCAATGAGGAGATGTGGCCGATCTCGAAATCGCCGGATCAGCTCATCGTGATCGTCGCCGGCGGTGCGCATCCAACCCATAACTTCTGGATGCAGGCGATGTCGCCGAGCGTGATCTGCCGGGAAATCGGCACACCGGGCAATTTCGAGAGCCTAGTCGCCGACGCCGAATTGGAGTTGGGCCCAGGCGGAGATATGTGCGTGATCTAGCGAAAGCCTTACAGGCCGGTGGCGCGGACTATTCCGCGGTGCCGGCCTCGTCAGGGTAACGCTCATTGAAGGCGGCTTGAATCTCCGCCATCATCTGCGGCTCCCATGCCACGAATTCCGGGCTTTCCCAGCCCCGATGATCGCCTCTGGCAAACGCTTGCGCGTTCCAATGATAAATCATCGCGTTGCGCCGATTGGCGATAAAATTATTGTTCGTGCGAATGACTTTCGCGGGCGCACCGACAACGATCGAATTCGCCGGAATATGCTTGCCCTCAGGGACCAGGCAATGTGCGCCGATGATGCAGTTCTCACCGACGACGGCGCCGTCCATTACAGTCGAATTGATTCCAACCAGGGTATTCGCACCGATAATGGCACCGTGAACCGTCGCTTTATGCGTGATCGAGCAATAATCGCCAATCACCGTGCCGGTGCCATAGCCGATATGCACCATCGCATGATCTTGCATATTCACATAGCGACCGAATTTCACATCCATAGCTTCCGCGCGGACCACGGCGTAGGGCCAGAGACTGCATTCCGCACCGAGCATGATCTTCCCGTACAATCGTGCCGTCGGATCGATATAGGCCGGGGAGTCGATGGTCACGTTCGGCCCGAAATCCTGCGAATCAATTTGTTGTTTGGTATCGTCCATATCGCTCTTCGGTCTATTATGTTTCCAGTTAGTTTAGGCGGCGAACCGGCACCGGCCAGGGAGAAACACGGATGAGAGAAGCGTATGCGGAAGTCGTGGCGGCGTTGGAGCTGTTTTTCGATGGCTTCTACGAAGGCGATGTCGAGAAGCTGGAACGCATATTTCATCCGAGCTGCCACCTCTTTAGTGCCGCCGACGGTCCGTTGGTCGATGACGACATGGGGACCGTCTACGAGCATGTGACGACGCGCCTCAGTCCCAAGAGCCGAAACCAACCGCGCTATGACAGGATTATCTCGATCGATATTTCGGCACCGGAATCCGCGCACGCAAAAGTACAGATCGCCTTCGGCGACCGTTTCTTCACAGATTATTTAAGCCTGCTGAAAATCGACGGACAGTGGCGGATTATTTCGAAGACCTTCACCTATGTGTTGCTGGAGGTCGCGACGGCTCGCCTTGCAGCTGAATAATGTCCTTATTAAGCAGAATGAGATCTCCCGTTAACCAGTTGTTAAAACTTTAGACGTATCCAAGATAAACGAGGGGATTTGGCTATAACTCTCAGTTGGGATACGTGCCATGAGCTACCAACGTCGTCTAAGCGATCGATTGATTGAAGGCTTCCAAAGTGCCTGCGAAGCCCATAATGAAATTCTGGCAACCGTGCTGCGAGAAGCCGCTAATGTTGAATTGGCTGGTGTTCATCGGCGGGACTACATTGATCGTAGACCGAATAGTTCGGCCTTTCGCAGAGCCCTCGCGCAACATGCTCACGTGTTCCACGCTTAACCCGAATACACTGGCGTATTGCGGTTTCACGCGGCTTGCTGTTTAACGCTCTTCACGCGTGTTATTTATAGGTGTCCGGGATTGCACCGGCAGCTGTATTCGATCAAGATATGAACAACGAAATTGACATCTAATAGCCGACGGCCAATGGAAATTCGTACCGCAAAGTTTCAGATCGGACAAATCGTCAAACACCGGATTCATCCGTTTCGCGGTGTTATATTCGATGTTGATCCCGAATTCGCAAATACCGAGGAATGGTGGCAATCGATCCCGGCAACGAACCGGCCACGGAAAGAGCAACCGTTCTATCATCTCCTCGCGGAAAATGCGCAAGGCCCGTATATCGCTTATGTTTCCGAACAGAATTTAGTGTCGGAACAAAACCCCGATCCGGTCTCTCATCCTGAAATCGACACCTTCTTCGAAGGTCTCCGGGACGATTTGTATATCGCACGCTCCCGCGCCGCGAATTAGATAAAACTCCGTTGCCCGCACTTGACGGCGGCACCGCCTGGCCCGCAGCATAGGTGACACACCGATAACTGCCGCATGGGGGCAGAAATGCGGCTCCGCACGTCATTCTTCGCAATTGTTTTACTCCTGGCGGCCGCAAGCGCGCCGACCGACACAACGGCACAATCTCTTGAAGATAAAGCTGCCCTTCTATCCTTGGACGCCGCCTATCGCGCCAAGGTCGATGCGAACAGCCTCGAAGACGATCGAACCCGGGCGCTTGATCTCATCCATAAAATCATCGAACGAATATCGCGCTCATTTATCGAACCGTACGCCATCCGCGAGCTTGCAAATTTCGCGGCTAGCACATTGCGCCGCCAACCCGTCGAAACACCACCCGCCGATTTAGCTTACGCCGCCATCGATACCCTGGTGCGGCGTCTCAATGATCCCTACGCCACATTCGACGAACGGCGTATGCGCAAACGCGGTAAGCGGACGGGTAGCATCGGCATTGAAGCCACGATCGTGGATGGACAATTGAAAGTGATCGCTCCGCTAGATGGTAGTCCGGCGCAAAAAGCAGGCGTGGAGCCCGGCGACCTGATTGTCGAGATCGACCGCGAAGCCGTCCACGGTGCAACCCTCACCGAGGCGATGCGACGGATCCGTGGGCCTCTCGGCACCGACGTCTTGCTCCGTATTCAGCGGAGAGGCGCGCAGAAAATCGGCCTGCCTGTACCGCGAACCCGATTTCGCGTGCGTCCCGTACGCCATGGTGTGTTCGGGGATTTCGCCTATATTCGCATCGCTTTTTTCGGTCCAAATACCGAAAAGCTACTGCGAAAGGCATTAGCGGAAATTCGCAATGAAATGAAGGGCGGCGCACCACGCGCTTATATCCTCGATCTGCGTAATAATCCGGGCGGACTCGTAGGCCAGGCCGTCCTCGTCGCCGATGCCTTTTTAGAGCAAGGCATGATCGTCGCCACGAGTGGCCGCGACAATAAGGGATCGCGCCGGTTCGATGCCTATCGCGGAGATTATATCAAAGGCCTGCCGATTATTTTGTTACAGAATCAAGCCACCGCCTCGGCGGCCGAAATAGTGTCCTCAGCCCTCAGGGACAACAGGCGGGCTGTCATCATGGGAACGCGAAGCTACGGCAAAGGTATCGTCCAGACCGCCTATCCGTTCGGTGCGCTGGGCCGAATAAAGTTCACGACCCATAAATACATGACCGCCGCCGGCCTCCAGATTCACGGGGTCGGGGTGCTCCCGGATATCGTCGTCAACGGGGATCCGCGCCCGACTTACGGTGCGGCAGCGGTGGCCATCGATCGCTGCCCCGTCGCCGGAAAATCGGAAGACCAGATGCTCGGTTGTGCTATTCTGTTTCTGCAGAACGACGGTCGGATAGATCGATTTGTAAACGCGCTTCCGAAGATGCGATAACCAGCCTGACAGGTTGGCTGCGACATTGACTCGCGACGCGCTCCACCCTCTAGTGATAGCAATGCGCCCATTGATCACATTCACTGTATTCGCGGCTTTATTGACCGCTTGTGCGCCTAATTTAAGCTCGGCTCCCAACCGCCCTGGAGTCGTGCAGCAGCGCGGAGCCAGCGGTAATATCCAGACCGTCCAACTGGTGGTGATCCCGAGCAGTGCCAGCTGTCAATTATCGGGCACAGCTTACCGGCATGGGATGCACGGATCGGGCCTGCTGTCGGTGCCCATTAAGGCTTCGCCCGTTACCGTCTATTGCACCAAGGACGGATACGCACCGGCCAAACGCACTCTCGCCAGTACATTGGAAGAACCGGGTGGCCTGGCCACCGAAGCCATCGTCGGCGGGTTCTTCGGTTTCTTCAAATCGGTGATGATCGGCAAGGGTCAGCGCTATCCACCGATGCTCCATATGATCTTGCCGACGTTGCAGGACGATAAGATACAGCGGCAGCAAATTGCCTATAACCGGGAATTGATTGAAGCGAATTGGCGGCTTTTGAAAACCGGACGCGACATCGAATGTAATCGCCGGGGTAGTGCGGTGGAGACATCCATCTGGTCGATCCACTGCGATACCGCTCGCTTCGCCGATTACAAAGCCGAGGATCTAAAAGCCTTCGACACTCTGACGCAACGCTAGGGCCGCTTCGCCACCATATCGATCTCGACCAACGCCTCCCGCGCTAATCCTGTGACACCGACACAGGTACGTGCCGGCAATCGGTCTGCCGGAAAATAGGATTTATATGTCTCGTTCATGACGTCATAATCGCGGTAGAAATCCGTCAGATATACCCGGCACGACAGGATATGCGAGAGGTCCAATCCCAACTCGCCGAGTACGATGATCAAATTCTCCATCACCCGGCGAGTTTGCGCTTCGACCCCGTCCGGTAGTGGTTTTGCGTCATCTTCCGGATAGGTCGGCATTTGGCCGGTCAGTTGAATCCAGCCGTCGCATTCCACCGCGTGACTGAACGGCGCCACCTTGTTCGGCGCCGCCGCGAAACTGTGAAAGATAGGCTCGGCCATACCTGAATTCCCCTGACTAGTTGACGGTCCCCGCCTCACGCAAGGCGGTGATCTTGGCGTCATCGTATCCCAGACCGTGCAAAACATCATCCGTATCCGCACCAAGCAACGGCGCCGCCGTGAATTCGCGAATGGGCGTGTCGGAGAAGTTCAACGGCGAGCCGAGAACCTTTATCGGACCCGCTAGCGGATGCTCGACCGTGGTCACCATGCCACGTTCCTTGACGATCTCGGAATTCAGCGCTTCCTCGAAGTTCTGCAGCGCCCCGGCCGGTAGATGGCGCATCTTCACCAACCATTCTGCACGAGTCTTGGTCGCAAATATTCCGTTCAGGATTTCGAACAATTCCGGCCGATTGTCGAAGCGGTCGCTGGTTGTCTTGAAACGTGGATCGTCAGGTAGGTCGGGCCGGTCAATGACCTCGCGGCAAAACTTTCCGAACAACCGATTCGACGCACACGCCATATAGAGATCACCATCGGATGCGCTGAATAGATTGGTTGGCGTCGACAAGGGATGTGAATTTCCGGCCCGCGGCAGCTGCTCCCCCGACATCAGAAAGGATTGCCCCGCATTCGATAAGGCCGCCACAGCGACGTCCATCAACGCCAATTCGATGTGCTGGCCCGTCCCCGTGTCCCGCCGCGCCCAGAGCGCCGCCATGATAGCGCCGACCGAATGCAATGCCGTCATGATATCGATGATAGAAACCGGATGGCGCAACGGCGGCCCGTCGGCCTCGCCGGTCATCGACATCAATCCCGATTCCGCCTGCAAGACCGGATCGAAACCGGGCCGATCAGAGAGTGAGCCCGTCTCGCCATAAGCCGAGACCGAACAATACACCAAGCGGGGAAAGCGTTCCTTGATCGACGCATAATCGAGGCCGTAGCGGGTCATCACGCCGGGCCGGAAATTCTCCATCAGCACATCGGCTTCTGCCAAAAGCTTGAAGAATATCTCCTTCCCCTCACCTTCACGAAAATCGAGCCCGATGCTACGCTTATTTTTGTTGAAGGCCTGAAAGAAATGCGAGTCCTCACCGGCCATGGGCCGGGTGGAGCTGCGCGAATCATCGCCCGTCTTTGGGTTCTCCACCTTGAGCACATCGGCCCCCATATCCGCCAATTGCTGACAGCAGAGCGGCCCCGCAATAATCCGCGAGAGGTCCAAGACCTTGAGGCCGACGAGCGGCGGTAGACCGGATTGCGCCATATCAGAAATTCCCCATGTTCGGTTTAGGCTGGAGTTAGGCCGCGCCGTGCACGCGAAAAGGGGATGACGCCCGAGAAGACCGAGTTATTCTTAATTCCAAACGGAGGAACGCCTTATGGAACTAAGTCCCGAACAAGTCGCCCAATTCGACCGCGACGGTTTCCTATTATTCCCCAACCTTTTTAGTGAAGAGGAAGTGGATGTCCTGCGCCGCGAGACCGACCGTGTCTCAAAAATAGACTCCGAAATGGTCGTGCGCGAAGGCGAGGAAGAGGCCGTTAAGATTATGTTCCGCCTGCACGAGGAGGCCGGTGAGACGGCCTCACCGGCCTTCCGTGCCGCCTCCCGCACCAATCGCGTCCTGCGCGCTGCACAGCAGTGCTTACATGATGACGACCTTTACATGCATCACAGCAAACTCAACATGAAAGCGGCTATCGAAGGTTCCGCCTGGATGTGGCATCAGGATTTCCACGCTTGGCATTTGGATGGTATTGCCGAACCGAACATGGCGACGATGACCGTCGTACTGACCGAAGCGACGCCGCTCAACGGATGTATGTACGTCTTGCCGGGCAGTCACAAGGAAGGCCGTTCCGACCCGCGTTTGGATGAATCAACTGCCTATAAGCTTTTGGTTACCAAGACCTCGGACATGAAGGATTACATGAAGCGCTTACCGGCACCGGTTCCGATTACCGGTGGTGCGGGCACGGCCGCAATCTTCCATTGCAACCTGCTCCACGCCTCCGGCCACAATCTCTCAGCCGAAGACCGGTGGCAGATATTTTTCTGCTTCAACCAGTGCAAGAACCGCCCGGCCGACCTGGAAAACCCACGGCCGGATTACGTGCGATCCCGGAATTGGACACCGCTAACCGTCGGCCCGGAAGACGGTGTAATCGCGGCGGGACGGGAGTTGGCGGCTTAGCAAATCGCACAGTATCGATTTGATAGATTCGTCATTCCGGATCGCTAACGCGTCCGGAATGACATATTGGTACTTGTGGCGACAGCACCACTCAATCCACCCATTTCACCTCGACCGACGCGAGCGCCTCGTCCGCGATTCCCATGTACTTTTGCCCTTCGGCAATACTCGCTTCAGCGCCCTTTTCTTTCTCCGACGTGCCCGCTAAATCTGCCAACACTGCATCGATATCGGCGCGCTTTACCACCGCGACGTTGTCCGCGTCACCAACGATCAGGTCGCCGGACTCGACGATGTAGCCGCCGATGGAAATCGGCAAACCGATCTTACCGGGACCGGCTTTATATGGGCCGTTAGGGTTCAAACCCTTAGCAAAGAAAGCGATATTCAGGGACTCTAAGCCGTCGCGGTCGCGGATATGAGTATCGGTGATAAACGCCCGCAAACCACTGTTCTGCGCCATGCCCATCATCAAATCTCCGGTGACCGCGCACTCGCCGAACTCCTCCCCCTTCACGACCAGGACATCGCCCGGCTGAATATATTTCAAAGCCACATGAAGGCCGAGATTATCCGCTGCTGCGCAGGAGACCGTGAACGCGGTGCCGACAAAGGGCGTGTTGTTACAGATCGGCAGAATCCCGCCGCCGAGCGCGCCCTTACGGCCATTGGAATCGCAAATCCAGCCGATCGGCAATCCCTCGAACTTTTTCAACGTCTCGGCCGGGATACGCTCAAAATCCTTGCGAATGGTCAGCATGGGATTGTTGGACATAGGGACGACTCCTCATTTCAATTTTACGATCACAGTGCGACCCTATAACTGTCATTCCCGAGAAGGCGGGAATCCAGTTGTTTCGTGCAAAGGGTTCTAGATTCCCGCCATCGCGGGAATAACGATAGGAGGGTTTGACCAAACGCGTTCCTCTGGGCATTGCCACCTCGATTGGATTACGATCCGGCTCATGTTCCGCATCCTCCTAGCGATCCTAATTGCAGTGACCTTCCCCGCCGCCGCCGAAACCTTGTCGGGTCAGGCCACCATCATCGATGGCGATACGGTGACGGTTGGCGAAACCACGATCCATCTTCACGGCATCGACGCGCCGGAGATGGATCAATTCTGTAGCGATAAGAAGGGTAAGCGGTTCAATTGCGGACATGCCGCCATGCGCCGGCTTTTCCTCTATATCGGCGCCGACCCGTTGGATTGCACCGTTAAGGCACGCAACGAAGACGGCAGCCTGGCCGCGACATGCCGGGTGAAGAGCTATTTCCGACACACGGAGAACGGCGCCACGCGGGGTGAGAAATTCGATGTGGCATTGGAGATGGTATTGACGGGACACGCTTTCGCCGCTCGTGCGCAAGCGTCCGATTATATCGGTGCGGAAGAACGCGCACAGGGCAAAGGCATGGGATTTTGGAAGGGCCGTATCGAGCCCCCCTGGAAATGGCGCGACCGCACAAAGGACGCTCGGAAATAGCCATGGCGCACAGCACCCCTCCTGAAGCCGCCCCTCGTAAGCTGGACGATGTCGCCCGGATGTTCGGCCAGATCAAACAGTCC
This sequence comes from Alphaproteobacteria bacterium, assembly GCA_018665505.1. The sequence continues at coordinate 4,604 of JABJCS010000493.1, read as the reverse complement.
GTGGCGCTCGGCATTTCAATTATTTTAGTCGAACGCGGCAGCGCCCTGTTACAGCTACCCTATTCAGACCGGATTATCGGGGTTCCGGAGACCGGGATCGTCCATGGCGGTGTCGTCACCACCTTGATGGACTCCGCCGCCGGTTGCGCCGTCCTGTCGGTGACACCCGAAGGCTATACCATCGCGACGCTGGACCTGCGCATCGATTATTTGCAACCGGCCGTCGCCGGGCAGGACATTCGCGGCTTCGCGGAATGTTACAAACGCACCCGCAATCTCGCCTTCGTGCGCGGGATCGCCTATCACGAGGATCGCTCCGACCCGATCGCCAATTTCACTGCCTGCTTCATGAGCCGCGCCGGTAACTTGATGCCCGGCATGGAATGGCCCGACACATGACGATGTTCGAACGTTTCCTCACACTCAAGAACGAAGGTCGCTTCCAAGAGATTAACGCGTTGATCCCTTATACCGCGTTCGTCAACATCGAGCTGATCGGCGATGCCTCGAATTTGAAAACCGTCCTGCGGCAAACCGAAAGCAATACCGGTAACCCTACCATTCCAGCCGTCCATGGCGGAGTTGTCGGCGGCCTCTTGGAGCATACCGCAATCCTGAAAGTGCTGATCGAAGGCGAATACACGCGGTTTCCGAAGATCGTCAATCTGTCGGTCGAATACCTCCGCCCCTGTCTCGCAACGCGGGATACTTTCGCCCGAGGCACCCTGTTCAAACAGGGCCGGAGCGTCACAAATGTTCGAATCGAAGCCTGGCAATCCGATGAAGCCAAGCCGGTCGCCGCGGCGCACGCCCACTTCCTGGTGGGTTAACGCCCTCAAACCACCAAATTTCCTTTATAATGAGACGTTCCCCTGCAACAATGCGTGCAGGTTTGACTCATATATCCACCCGACTTAAAACACCGGCAAGATTTGTCCGGACAACCAACTAATTTTCGGGTGCAGGGAGGATTTTCGCACATGCGCGATGGTATCGATATTGAGTTCCGCGAAGTAGGGATGCGGGACGGGCTTCAGAACACCAAGGGTTTCTTTCCAACCGAGGCGAAAATCGCCTGGATGAAAGCGGAAGTGGCCACCGGCATGCCGGCCATCGAAATCTGCTCTTTCGTGCCGCCGAAACTGATCCCGCAATTCAAGGATGCGATCGAGGTCGTCGAAGCGACACAAGCGACCGATACGGGCGACTGCATCATCTCGGCGCTGATCCCGAACATGAAAGGTGCGGAGCGCGGCGTTGAGCTTGGTATGAAGAAGCTAAACTTCGTGGCTTCGGTTTCCGAGACGCACAATTTGCAAAACGTCCGCCGCAAGCCCGAGGAGTCGATTGAAGATTTTCGCCGTATCGTCGAGATGCGCGATGCTTTGCCGGACGACAAGAAGTTCTTCATCGACGGCGGCCTCTCGACCGCCTTTGGTTGCACCTTGGAAGGAAGCGTGGACCCGGCGGCGACGGTCAAACTGGCGCAGCAATTCGTCGAAGCGGGCGCCGATCACCTGACGGTCTGCGATACGGTCGGCTATGCGAACCCGAAGCAAGTGCGCGACCTCTTCCGCCTCCTGCAAACCGAACTCGGCCCCGACGTCACCATGACGGCGCATTTCCACGACACCCGCGGCCTTGGCCTCGCCAATATGGAAGCCGCACTCGATGTAGGCATCCTTAGCTTCGACGCCTGCTTGGCCGGTCTCGGCGGCTGTCCTTGGGCGCCGGGTGCAACAGGCAACATGGTGATGGAAGACGGTGTCTTCATGGCGGAAGCCATGGGCCTGCGCACCGGCGTCGATCTCGACAAACTCTGCGCCATCCGTGAGATCATCGAAACCAACCTTCCGGGCGAACGTCTCAGCGGCGCAATTGCCAAGGCAGGCGTTCCGAAGAACCACGCCCCAGCAACCCTATTCGCAGCGGCGGCGGAGTAATTCGATGAGCGGTGACGGCGTTGTAATGGAGCTTGGCGAGGACTATCCGGAAATCCGGGAAGCGGTTGCCAAGATTTGCGCGGATTATCCGGGCGAGTACTGGCGTGGCCTGGAAGACCAAGGACCGGAGGGCAGTTATCCAACTGCCTTCGTGCGCGAATTAACGGAAGCCGGGTTCCTCGGTGCCTTGATCCCGGAGGAATATGGCGGCTCCGGCCTGCCAATCCGGGCCGGTGCGGTGATCCTGGAGACGGTGCATGAGAACGGCTCCAGCGCTGCCGCCTGCCACGCCCAGATGTATATCATGGGTACTTTGCTGCGCCACGGCAGCGAGGAACAGAAGCGCGAATACCTGCCGAAAATCGCCTCAGGCGAGCTTCGCTTGCAAGCCTTCGGTGTGACGGAGCCGACGACCGGCACCGACACCACGCAAACCCGCACGAAAGCGGAGAAAGACGGCGATAGTTACATTGTAAACGGCCAAAAGGTTTGGACCAGCCGCGCGCTGCATTCCGACCTGATGCTGCTCTTGGCCCGCACCACGCCCGCCGATCAAGTAGAGAAGCGTGTGGATGGACTTTCGGTCTTTCTGGTCGATTTGCGCGACGCGGTCGGCAACGGCTGCGAGATCAAGCCGCTCGAGGCAATGATCAATCACAACACGACGGAAGTGTTCTTCGATAATTGCCGTATCCCCGCCTCCGCGCTCATCGGCGAGGAAGGCCGTGGATTCCGGTATATCCTCGACGGCATGAATGCGGAACGCATTCTGATCTCCGGCGAATCCATGGGCGATGCCCGATACTTCACGAAGAAGGCAGTCGACTATTCCAACGAAAGGGTCGTGTTCGGCAAACCCATCGGCAGTAATCAGGGTGTCCAATTCCCGATTGCCGCCGCCTATGCGGAAATCGAAGCCGCCGATCTAATGGCGCGCAAAGCCGCCGCCTTGTTCGATGCGGGTGTCGATTGCGGGGCGGAGGCGAACATCGCCAAGCATCTTGCGGCGGAAGCGGCGTGGAAGATGGGCGAGGCCTGCATGCAGACCTTCGGTGGATTTGCCTACGCGCGCGAGTACGATATCGAACGTAAGTGGCGCGAGACACGCCTCTATCGGACGGCACCGATTTCGACCAACCTCATCCTCAGCTATATCGGGCAGCATGTGCTCGGTATGCCCAGATCGTTCTAAGGCCACAAACAGATGTCCCAACCGCCCCGCCGCTCTATGCTTTTCGTCCCGGCGCTTCGCCCGGACAGGTTCTCCAAGGCAATCGCGACGGGTGCGGACATCGTTATCGTCGACTGGGAAGACGCCGTCGTCCCAGACCGCAAGGCGGAAGCGCGTGAGCTGACCGGCACCTTCTTCGGCGATCCAACGGACCGCCCGGTGCTGCGCTATCTACGGATCAACTCTCCTCGCCTACCGGACGGCTTACGTGACTTGGAAGCACTGTTTGAGATGGAGCATCTGCCGGACGGAATTATGATCCCAAAAGTGGAATCGCCGGAAGAAGTCCGCTGGATGACGGAAATCCTGCAGCCTTACCGCCAAGACATCGAGTTGTTCCCAACGGTGGAAACCGCAAAAGGCGTGCGCGCTGTCGCGGAAGTCGCACTCGCCTCCGATGCCACGACGATTTTGGGATTTGGGGCCGTGGATTTGGTGGCGGAAACGGGCTCCGATCTAAGTTGGGATTCATTGCTATACACTCGCAGCCAAGTCGTCCTCGCAGCGACGGAAGCCCGTATCGAAGCGCTCGACACGGTTTGGATCGAGATCGACGATCAAGCCGGCCTTGAGGACGAGTCCCGCCGCGCCCGCGCCATCGGCTTCTCCGGTAAGGCGGCGATACATCCCTCACAAGTCGCACCAATCAACGCCGCGTTCAGCCCCAGCAACGCAGAAGTCAACCTCGCGCGTCGCATCGTTGAAGCCGCCGAAGGCGATTTCTCCGGCGCCTTGCAGATCGATGGTAAAATGATCGATGAGCCGGTCATTATAGCCGCCCGCCGCACCATGGCGCGCGCCGAGCGTATCTCGGCTGCTGCCGGTACATAGTGCCCGGCGATGCTTGAAGTCACACGACAACTCGCAAAATTCGTCGCCGATCTCCGATATGAAGATATCCCGGCGGAAGTAATCGATCGCGCCAAGCTACTCATGTGCGATCTCGTCGGGATCGGCGTGCGGGCACGCCACGAAGTAGATTCCACATTGGCCATGATGCGGGCAGCCGAGGTTCTGGGTGCCGATGGCGGCACCTGCGGCGTCTTCGGAGATTCGCGCTGGTTCTCGCCGGCGGCGGCGGCCTTGATGAACGGCGCGCTTGGACATTCCTTGGATTTCGACGACACCCATGCCGATGCCTCGGTGCATCCGAGTGCCGTCGTCGTCCCGGCGGCTCTCGCGGCAGCACAATTGCCGGGTGCCAGTGGCCGGGATGTTATCGTCTCCGTCATTGCCGGATACGAAACCATCTGCCGGTTGGGCCAAGCACTGGGACCCGACGATCATTACGAACGGGGCTATCATCCGACGGCAACCTGCGGTGCCTTTGCGGCGGCGGTCGCCGCCAGCAAAGTGATGGGTTTGAATGCAAAAGAGATTGAAAGCGCGCTCGGCATCGCGCTCTCACAGGCCTCCGGCACCATGCAATT
>JABJCS010000492.1 GCA_018665505.1 Alphaproteobacteria bacterium | reverse complement strand
TAGGTGATCTTGCGCACGAGGCGGTCACCGTCCCAATGCAATAGATCGAGGCCGCGCATCGTGCGCTCCTCCTTCTTCTCGTCGTCGATCCACATGCGCAGCACCCAACTGTCCATCACCTTCCCGGCCACCGGGTCGATGAAGCGGTCGTCCGATTCGAAACATATCTTGCCGAGTTTACCGCCAACCACGACGTCGAACTGCTCGCGAATCGTCTCGAGATCCGCGTGCTGCTTGCCGTAAGGGTCCTCGTAGACCGCATCCTCGGCAAAGAACGACATGAGACCGTCGAGGTCCTGACGGTTAAAGGCACCGACGAAACGGGTTGAGAGGTCGTCGAGTTCAGCTCGGCGGTCTGCGGCGGCGGTCACATTCATGGGGAACCTCGTGATTTGATCGAATTTAAGTGGGGACAGGTTACCTAATGCAAAACTACAGACAAGATTGCTTTAAGTAACCTGTCCCGGATTTGCCAGATATTTCAATCCAAAGGCTGAAGCAGTGGCGTAAAGACGTGTCGCTATCAGTTTCCTCACCTCGTTCGAAGGTCATAACCCAACCTTGGAAAATGCACGACGACGCTGCCGACGGTCGGATCCTCTCTCAACACAGCCATCCGCTCCCGGTCGAGTTGTATGAGTTCTCCCTCGACCGGGTCGCGGCCATAATCAGCGGCGCGGAGGCGGACCTCGCTGCCGAGCGGTGGGTCTTCTTCGAAGCGCTCGGAGGGTAGCGAGTCGGCGGGCTGAGATGCGGCCGCCACGGCCAGCGCCTCGCTTGGTGACATCTCCGTGGCCGCGCCATTGCCGAACGCCTGCACCCGCGCGCGCCACTCCCAAATACGCGGATATCCATCCAGCTCGAACCCGAGGCGGTCCGTGCGCGCGGTCAGGAACCAGAGCGCGTGATAGACCGCGAGGTCGGCGACGGTGACGGCGGGGCCCGCGATCCAGTCGCGGTCGTCGGAGAGCAAGTCCTCGATCCAGTGGATTTGCACTCGCACGTCGGGGGCGTTGCGTTTGGCCGCGCGGCGCACGGTCTCGTCACTCGGGATCGCCAAGCCGCGCATTTGCGAGCGGTCGGCCTGCAGGTTCTTCGGCAGGACGTCGAGGTTGCTGCCCGACACATAGAGTGACATGGGACGGAACAATTGGTTCTCGGCCCAATACGCGATCATGTTCGCCGCCGCCATATGCGCCGCCGGATAGAGGGTCGGTGTCGGGAAACGGCGCTCCAGCTCGCGCAGGATCAACGCAGTGTCGCAATAGATATCGGCGCCCACTTGCAGCACCGGGGTGCGGCGATAGCCGCCGGTCAGCGGAGTGAGGTCCGGTTTTGGGGCGGTCGGCGGGATCGTCACCGAGCGCCAGGCGAGCCCCTTATAGCCGAGGGCCAGGCGGGCTTTTTCCGAATAATTGGAGAAATCGTAGTGATGCAGGATCAGGTCCATGGAACGCTTCCTCGCCGGTATGCGGTCGTATTCGAAAGGTGACAATTTGTCTAATTCATGATACGGTGCCACGCGTTCTTTGACACGTAAATTTCATCCGCTCACCCCTCATCATTATAGAGGCGCTCTATCAGGTCCAAATCAGCGGTATTATAATACTGTGCATGGGGTTGTTCCGCGAATTTTGTATAACCCCGATCCCCCGCGCCCAGGTTTGCGTCGCCTCGATGCAGTTGATTATCTGGCCGGAGACGAATTCGCTCAAATTGATAGAATAAACAAGTGATCGAAATACATGGTGCACCATCACGCAAGGGAGGGAACGGATGCCGAAAAGACTCACCATCGATGAAATTCATGCATTGGCGAAATCGATATTGATGAAGCACGGATGCAGCGACGCCCAAGCGGAGGCAGTCGCCGACACGGTTGCGAGCGCCGAGCGGGATCACGCCCATTCACACGGATTGTTCCGCATGCCGGGCTACGTGGAGTCTCTGACGAACAATAGCGTCGACGGCAACGCGGTGCCCGAGATCAAGGAGCTGACGCCCGCCATCATCCAGGTGGACGGCAAGAACTGTTTCGCGCCGTTGGCCTTCAACGCGGGCAAGGACGCCCTCGTCGCGGCGGCGAAGACCATGGGCATCGCCACGATGCCGGTGATCCGGGTGCATCATTTCTCGGCCCTATGGAAGGAGACCGAGATGTTCGCGGAAGAGGGCCTAATCGCGATGGCCTTCACCGCCTATATGCCAAAAGTGGCGCCCGCCGGCGGCTCGAAACCGTTCTACGGGACGAACCCGATGTCCTTCGCCTGGCCGCGCAAGGACGCCCTGCCGATGGTCTTCGACCAGGCCTCAGCCGCGATGGCGATGGGCGATGTGATGCTAGCGGAGCGCGACGGCCACACATTGCCGGACGGTGTCGGTATCACGGCGGATGGCAGCCCGACCAACGATCCAAGCGAAGTTCTGAAAGGCAGTATTCTGCCCTTCGGCGGCTACAAGGGGGCCTCAATCGCGCTGATGATCGAACTGCTGGTCGGCCCCCTGATCGGCGAGACGACAAGCCCCGAGACGCACCGGCGATACGGCAACGTCGGCGGACCTCCCCAGGGCGGCGAGCTCATCATCGCCATGGATCCGTCGAAGTTCGGCAATGCGGCGGCTTGGGCCGACGACGCGGAGGTGCTCTTCGACGATCTGCACGCCATAGAGGGCACCCGCCTACCCGGTGCCCGGCGGCAATCCCACCGGGCGGGCGCGCTCGAGGACGGGGTCGACGTCAATGACGCGCTAATGGAGACACTGGAGAGGCTGGCAGCGTAGCCAAGCTTAACTCAGGTTTGGGTCGCGCCGTTGCAGTTAATCATTTGGCCAGAGACGAAGCCGCCTTCCTCCGAGACGAGGAACCCGCAGAGCCCGGCGATGTGCATCGGCTTGCCGAGATGGCCGACCGGGATCAGCTTTTCCTGCTCGCGGATATGGGCGTCTATGGAGGCGTCCCGGTAGTCGCCCTCGATCGGCCCCGGTGAGATCGCGTTGGCGGTGATGCCGCGCGATCCGAACTCCTTCGCCATTGACTTGGTGATGCCCCAGAGGCCGTGTTTTGCGGCAGAGACCGGGCAGCGGCCGTTATAGCCGTGCATGGCGTTCATGCCGGTGATGTTGACGACCCGGCCCCAACCCTTCTCTACCATGCCCGGCACAAAGGCCTGCCCGGTGTAGAAAGCGGAATGCATGTCGACCGAGATGACGTTGTGCCAGAATTCCTCATCCATCTCGAGGAAGGGTTTGTGGGGGCGGATGGCAGCGTTGTTGACGACGATGTCGACCGTTCCGAACTCGCCGAGCGCCGCCGATGCCATTTCCTTTACGGCGGCGCTGTCGCCGACGCTGCCCATGGTGACGATGGCACCGACACCGAGGCTACGCGCTTCATCCGCGACAGCCTCCGCGCTCTCCCGGTCGGTCAACCCGTTGACGACTACATTGGCGCCGCGCCCGGCGAATTCGAGGATAATGGCGCGGCCGATATTGTGGCCGGAGCCGGAGACGAAGGCGGTTTTACCGTCGAGGGTCATATTTTTCTCTCGTTCAATTTTGAGTCCGTTGGGGGAAAGGTAGGTCTGCTGGGAATGGCGAACAGACCACGCCGCCCTAGACTCACTTTCAGCAAATGAGGAAGGCGAGCATGAACACGAAAATCGATCCGGGCTGGGCCCATTTCGCGAAATACACATTCTCTCCGGGGATCGAGCGGGACGGTTGGCTCTATATCTCGGGCATGACCGCCAGCGCTGAAGATGGGGCTATCGTATGTCCCGGCGATATCGGCGGGCAGACCGACTACATCCTGGCGCGCATGGGCGAAATTTTGAAAGCGGCGGGCTGTGGCTATGAGGACGTGGTGAATACCCGCGACTACGTCACCACAACGGAGGGATACCGGGACACCGGTACCGTCCGCAAGAAGTACTTCAAGGAGCCCTACCCGACGGCCACTGGCGTCATCGTCGCCGGGCTGCTGCGCCCGGGCGCGCTCATTGAGATTGACGCTGTCGCAAAAATTCCAGGAAAATAGGATTTCCATCACATGACAAACCGACCGACATTCCGCACGAAACTCTGCGATATCCTGGAAATCGAATATCCGATCATGCTTGCGGGCATGGGTTCTATGGGCAAGGCGACACCGCCGGCGCTCGTCGCCGCCGTCTCGAACGCGGGTGGTATGGGGGTTATCGGCGGCGCGGGCTTGGAGCCCGAGACCATCCGCGAGAAAATCCGCGAGACGCGGGCGTTGACCGACAAGCCGATCGGCGTGGACCTGTTGTTGCCGGTGAACCTGGACACGAGTGCGGAGCCGACACGCTCTTCGCTCCGCAAACAGATCGAGCGGGATTATCCAAAGCATTACGCCTTCATGCGCGGGCAATTGGAAAAGCACGGCATCAGTGAAATTCTGGTCGAAAGCGAGACCGTCGTCTCGGTCGACCAAACCCGCAAGCAGGTCGAAGTGGTGCTCGAAGAAGACGTCCAGGTTTTCGCGGCCGGGCTCGGTGATCCTTCCTGGGTCGTCCCGATGGCGCACGAAAAGGGCATGACCGTCATCGGCTTGGTCGGCTCGCCGCGGAATGCGGAGCGCCAAGCGGCGGCCGGATGCGACATCGTCATCGCGCAAGGCTACGAGGCGGGTGGCCATACCGGCAAGATCGCGAATTTCCCGCTGATCCCGCAGGTCGTCGATGCTGTCGCACCGATCCCGGTCGTGGCTGCAGGCGGTATCGCGGACGGGCGCGGCATTGCGGCGGCGCTTTCCCTTGGTGCCATTGGCGCCTGGATCGGCACCGCCTTCATCGTCGCCGAGGAAGGCGAGACCCATGATGAGAACAAGCAACAGATCATCGACGGTCACAGCCAACAGTTCGATCCTCAACGCTGGTATTCGGGGAAACCGTCACGTCTGTTCGGCAATGACTATATCAAGGCGTGGGAAGCCTCCGGTCTCGAACCCTTGCCGATGCCCTATCAGCGAGTGATCACCGATGACTTCAACGAGTCGGTGGCGGCGGCCGGAAAACTGGAGCTGCACATGAATCCGGCGGGACAAATCGCCGGCATGATCACGGAAAGAAAACTAGCGAAGCAGATCATGGAAGATCTGGTCACGGGCACGATCGCCACCCTCGAAGAGATGCGGGACAAAGTGACAATCGGCTAAACACCACTGTCATTCCGGGGTGGTCGAAGACCGAACCCGGAATTAGCGCCTGAGCATTTCCAAAGAGCGGAAATTCGGGTAGCAATACTCAGGATATAATTCCGGATCGCTATCGCGTCCGGAATGACCGGAATATTTTCACGGAGACACCATGCTGGCCCTAATCGGCGCGCTCGACGAAGAAGTGGAGATGCTGCGTGCCGACATGGACGTGTCGGACGAAGCCATCCATGCAGGCATCACCGTGACCAAGGGCACCTATCGTGATGTCGCGTTGGTGCTGGCAAAATGCGGCGTCGGTAAGGTCAACGCGGCGATCTGCGCGCAAATGCTGATGGATCTCTATCAGCCGAGTGCCGTCGCCTTCAGCGGCGTCGCAGGCGGGCTGGTGCGCAACATGGCGGTCGGCGACATTGTGATCGCCAGCCACCTAATCCAGTTCGACGTTGACCTCACCGCCTTTGGGCGGCGGCACGGCGAGTTACCGGACAGCAACCGGATAATCGAATCCGATCCCGAGCTGGTCCGCATCGCGGGCGAGGCCTATGACCGCGCCTTCCCTGACACCGCCGATGCTCCCGGTCTGATGATCGGCACCGTGGTCTCCGGCGACAAGTTCGTGAAAGACTCGGAGACCCTGCGCTGGCTGCAACGGGAATTCTCGGCGCTGGCCACGGAAATGGAAGGCGCCGCCGTCGGCTATACCTGCGGCCTCAGCAATGTCCCCTTCGTCGTCATCCGCGGCATCTCCGACGGCGCCGGAGAGACAGCGCACACGGACTTCAAGGACAACCTCCACAAGGTTTGCCAGAACAGCTACCGGATATTGGAAGAGTTCGTGCGGCTGTATGGCGCGCTGTAATTACCCCGTCGGGTCGTCCGACACTTCAATCACGACCTTGCCGAAATTCTCGCCCTTGAGCAGACCCATCAGGGTGGCAGGGGCGTTTTCCAGACCGGCGACGCGGTGCTCCTTGTACTTCACTTGGCCGTCGCGCACCCACTGGCCCATGTCGCGCCGGAAGTCGGCCTGCATGTCGGCGAAGTCGCGGACGATGAAACCTTCAATGTGGAGGCGATATGTGAGGACGGCCCGCATCAAAGCCGGGAGCTTGTTGGTACCGGTTGGCAGGTCGGTCATGCTGTATTGCGCGATCAAGCCACAAACCGGCATCCGGGCCCAGAAATTGAACAACGGGATGACTGCTTCCAGCACGCGGCCCGCGACGTTTTCGAAATAAATGTCGATGCCGTCCGGACATGCTGTGGCGAGTTGAGCCTCGAAATCATCAGCCCTGTGGTCGATGCAAGCGTCGAAGCCGAGTTCGTTTACCACGTAGGCGCACTTCTCCGGGCCGCCCGCAACACCGACGGCGCGGCAGCCTTTGATCTTAGCAATTTGGCCAACATTAGCGCCGACAGCGCCGGAGGCCGCGGCGACCACTAGGGTCTCCCCCTCTTTCGGTTTACCGAGCCGCAGCAGGCCCGAGTACGCGGTCATGCCCGGCATGCCAAGCACGCCGAGGGCGGTCGAAATGGGAGCTGCCGACGGGTCGACCTTGGCTAGCGCCGTGCCATCGGAGATCGCGTAGTCCTGCC
>JABJCS010000491.1 GCA_018665505.1 Alphaproteobacteria bacterium | reverse complement strand
GGTCTGTTTCGGACATCTCAGCCGACGGAAGAAAACCGTCGCCACGGATTGACGAACTTCGTCGTCGACATGAAAAACACCGATGGTATTACTTGCCGCCCGATCCTGCATCCGACCGGCATCTACGAATTCAACGAGGTCGTCTTCGAGGACGCCTTCGTCTCGGACGATATGATGCTCGGCACCCTCGACGATGCTTGGAAGCAAGCGACGAGCGAACTCGCCTACGAGCGGAGCGGGCCAGAGCGGTTCCTCGAGACGTTCTATATCTTGCCGGAACTCGTCGACATGCTCGGCGAGAAACCCGACACGCGCGGCGCCGAGGGAATCGGTCGCCTAGTGGCGCAGGTCCATACGTTGCGCCGCATGTCGGTCTCCGTGAACGGCATGCTGCATGCCGGCAAGGAGCCGGTGGTCGAAGGCTCTCTGGTCAAAGATCTCGGCACCAAGTGGGAGCAGGACCTTCCGGCCAAAGTTCGCAACCTCGCGGCTTTCGTCGATCCCGATGCCGGTAATCGTACGAATTTCGACGAATTGATGCGTTTCGCCACGATGATCGCGCCGAAATTAACAATCCAAGGCGGCACGACCGAAGTTCTTCGCGGCATCATCGCCCGTGGGCTCGGCCTCCGTTAAGCCCGCCAACAACTTTCAGAACCAATCAACCGTTTTCAGCGGAAATCCAACATGCCTGACTTAAACGCTTTTCTTTCTCCCAATGCGGTTGCCGTTATCGGTGCCGCCAACGATCCCGAGATCCTGCGAGGCCGCATCATGAAAGTGATGATGGGCCACGACTTCAAAGGTGAAATTTACCCGATTAGCCGCAGCAGCGACGAGGTCATGGGCCTGAAAGCTTATCCGACCATTAGCGATGTTCCGGGCCATGTGGATTTGGCGATCTTGATTATTCCGGCCGAATTCGTCCCCGACACATTGCGCGAATGCGGGAAGAAAGGCGTAAAGGCGGCGCAGATCATCACCTCCGGATTTGCCGAGGAAATCGGTGAGGACGGTGCCCGCCAGCAAGCGAAAATCCGCGAGATCGCCGAAGAATTCGATATGGCAATCTGCGGCCCGAACTCCGAAGGGTTCGCCAATACTCAAGCGGCTCTGTGTCCGACCTTCAGCCCCGCCGTCGACGAGAACGACGAGCCGTTGATGCCGGATTATAGAAAGAACGGCCATATTTCCGCCATCGCACAAAGCGGCGGCGTCGGGTTCTCGTTCTTCGATCGGGGTCGGCCCAAGGAACTGCCGTTCAACTACATTTTGACAACCGGCAACGAAGCGGCGCTCGAGGAACTCGATTTCGTCGATCATCTGCTGGATACCGGTGAGACCGACATCTTCCTGCTGTTCATGGAAGACATAAAGACGCCCGAGAAACTCGCCAAGGTTGGCGAGAAGGCATTGCGCGCCGGAAAACCCATTATCGTCACCAAGGTCGGGCGGTCTGATGCGGGCCAACGCGCCGCGGCATCCCACACCGCAGCGCTCGCCGGGGCCTATACGGGCTACCAGGCGATGTTCCAGCGCTATGGTATTATCGAAGGCGACGATATCGAGGAGATGGTCGACATCGCTTCGGGCTTCTCGCATTGGAGCCATATGCTGCCCGCCGGAAAACGGATCGGCATCACGACAGGGTCCGGTGGCGCCGGTGGTTTGATGGCGGATACGGCGGCGCTGGCGGGATTGGAAGTGCCCATCCTCGATCCGGATGCTCGGGCGAGGATCGATGAACATCTGCCTGCCTATGGCACGTCGCAGAACCCAGTCGACGGCACGGCGCAAGCTGTGCGGCAGGTCGGCTATGCGCGGCTTAATCGCATGGTGATGGACGCGAACAATGTCGACGCGGTGATTGGTATCTGTTCAGCTCGCCACAACTCGACCTTTATACGGGAACGCGACGATTTGACTGCGCTCAAGGCGAACGCGGATAAGCCGGTCGTGCTGTGTTCCTACACGCTGCCACGTGAAGGCTCGGTCGAGATCGTCAATCGCTGCGGTCTGCCGCTCTTCACCAATATGCGGAATTGCGCCCGCAGTCTGGTCGAGATGGCGGACTACAGGGCACTGCGCGAACGGTTCCTCAAGCGCCCGAATATTTCGACCACGAATGTGCCCGATGCCGATACCGGTGCGAAACTCGCCGCCGGCGGCAAGACTCTCTGCGAATATGAGGCAAAACCGCTATTGGCTGCCTACGGCGTGCCGGAAGCGGGTGAACGATTGGCGACGACTGGAGACGAAGCAGCAGAGATCGCGGAGGCCATCGGCAGTAAGGTGGCGCTGAAAGTGCAATCACCGGATATCCTGCATAAGACGGAAGCGGGGGCGGTCGCGCTGAACCTGCTTGGCGGTGCGGAAGCCTGCAAGGCGTTCGAATATCTGACGGCCAATGCCCGCGCCTATAGCCCCGGCGCCGATATCCGCGGCGTCCTCGTCCAACCGATGGCGAATAAGGGCCAAGAAGTCATTCTTGGGATCAATCGCGACCCGTCGTTCGGGCCGATGCTGATGGTTGGCATGGGCGGCGTCTTCGTTGAGATCATGAAGGATGTCGCCTTCGCACCCGCTCCCCT